>NZ_JANEWH010000006.1:0-72329 GCF_028069715.1 Kluyvera sp. Awk 3
CTGAAAAACCTTTCTCTTATTTTCGGTGTGCGAATTCCGTTCATTTGGTTGTGTATACTCGATGACGCCTGAATTATTTCAGGTATATCTCCATTCATCTAATGAAGGGAATACGTATGAAGAAAATCCTCTATGGCATTTTTGCCATTTCGGCGTTTGCTGCGGCAAGCGTCAGCGCGGCGCCGGTAGAAACCGGCGAAGCGGCTGGCGTAGCGGCAACGTCTGTGTCTGCCGGGAGTTCAACCGCCACCAGCGCCAGCACCGTAGGTTCTGCGGTCGGTATGGCGCTGGCAGCGGCTGGCGGTGACGGTTCCAATACCGGAACCACGACCACAACCAGCACGACCACCAGTACCCAGTAACACACGGTACTTTAATGCTAACCACACTTCGGTGTGGTTATTTTGCCCCTGGAGAAGAAGCGCCGTGAAGCGACTTATGATTCCTCTTTTTTGCCTGCTGCTTCAGGCGTGTTCACCCAGCACCAAGGGGCTGGGGCAATCGTTATGGAGCAGTATGTTTGGTACGTCGGGCGTGCAGCTGACCGACGATGACATCCAGAATATGCCCTACGCCAGCCAGTACATGCAATTGAACGGCGGCCCGCAGATTTTTGTCGTGCTGGCCTTCTCGGAGAACGGCCAGCAGAAATGGCTCACGCAGGATCAGGCGATGCTGGTGACTCAGCGTGGGCGTCTGGTGAAAACGCAGCTCGCGGGCGATAACCTGTTGACGATGAATAACCTCGATAACGATCCGCTGGCGCATCCCAATCAAATAACCGATGGCACGCGTTGGACCCACACGATGGGCTGGACGGAACACCAACAGGTACGCTATGCCATCGCGACGTCCACTTTCCGCTGGGACGGCAGCGACACGCTGACGATGGGCAGCGAGAGCACGGCGGTGCGCGTGCTGGAAGAAGAGGTAACCACCTCCGAAGCTCATTGGCGTAACCGCTATTGGGTGGACAGCGACGGGCAGATTCGCCAGTCGGAGCAGTACCTTGGCGCAGGCACTTTCCCGGTGAAAACCACGCTTATCAAGGCGGCAAAATCATGAAAAAAACGTTAATTGCCGCCGTGTTACTGAGCGTTATCTCCGCCGCGCAGGCGGCGGGCACCATTGAAGTCCATCAGGAAGGGGTGGCAAAACCGCTGACATTAATCAACGCCGAGCGCCTGGTAGACCTGGTGGGCCAACCGCGGCTGGCCGGAAGTTGGTGGCCCGGCGCGGTCATTGCCACGCCGCAGGCAACCGCCAAAGCGGAACGTGAACGCCAGGCACTGCTGGCGCAGCTTGCAGCGCTGGCGGCAGATGAAGGGGGAAGTTCCGCTGGTGCGATCAACGCCCTGCGAAATCAACTCCAGGCTATGCCGGTAACAGGCCGCCTGCTGGTGCCGCTGGACCCGGATACGGTTCGCGTACACAGCGAAAAGAATCCACCGCTGCAGGGGAACTATACCCTGTGGCTAAGGCACGAGCCGTCGACCATCACCCTGGTAGGACTGGTGGATAAACCCGGAACGATGACCTTTACGCCGGGGCGCGATGTGGCCAGCTACCTCGAGGATATCAGCCTGCTGAGCGGCGCGGACCGTAGCTACGCCTGGGTGATTTATCCGGACGGACGTACACAGAAAGCGCCGGTAGCGTACTGGAATAAACGCCATATCGAACCCATGCCCGGTAGTCTTATTTTTGTCGGTTTTGCCGACGCGTTGTGGACGAACAAGTATGAGGCGCTCAACGCCGACATTCTTCGCTCCCTGTCGCAGCGGAGACCTGAATAATGCCTAAAAAATGTCTATATAGCCTGCTGGCTCTGGCGGTCAGCGCGGCCTGTCATGCTGAAACCTACCCCGCGCCGATTGGCCCATCGCAGTCAGATTTTGGCGGCGTAGGGCTGTTGCAAACGCCCACGGCGCGCATGGCGCGTGAGGGTGAATTCAGTCTTAACTATCGCGATAACGACCAGTATCGCTACTACTCCGCTTCAGCGCAGCTGTTCCCGTGGCTGGAAACGACCCTGCGCTACACCGACGTGCGCACCAAAAAATACAGCGACGTTGAAGCGTTTTCCGGTTCGCAAACATACAAAGATAAAGCCTTTGACGTGAAGCTGCGCCTGTGGGAAGAGAGCTACTGGTTGCCGCAGGTCGCCGTCGGCGCGCGGGATATCGGCGGTACCGGGTTGTTCGATTCGGAATATGTTGTGGCCAGCAAAGCCTGGGGGCCGTTTGATTTCACGCTGGGTTTAGGCTGGGGTTACCTGGGCACCAGCGGCAACGCCACTAACCCGTTCTGCTCGTACAGCGATAAATATTGCTATCGCGATAACAGCTATCGCAAAGCAGGTTCGATTGACGGCAGTCAGATGTTCCACGGCCCGGCGGCCTGGTTTGGCGGGATTGAATATCAGACACCGTGGCAGCCGTTGCGTTTAAAACTGGAGTATGAAGGCAACAACTACCAGCAGGATTTCGCCGGTAAAATTGAGCAAAAGAGCAAGGTTAACGTCGGCGCCATTTATCGCGTTACCGATTGGGCCGACGTCAACCTTAGCTATGAACGCGGCAATACCGTGATGTTCGGCTTTACCCTGCGCACCAACTTCAACGATCTGCGTCCGTCGTATAACGACAACGCGCGTCCGGCCTACCGGCCACAGCCGCAGGATGCCATTCTTCAGCACTCGGTGGTGGCCAATCAGCTGACACAGCTGAAGTACAATGCCGGGTTCGCCGCGCCGAATATGCAGGTAAAAGGCGATACCCTCTACGTCACCGGCGAACAGGTGAAATACCGTGATTCGCGGGAAGGGATCGAGCGCGCCAATCGGATCGTCATGAACGATCTTCCGGAAGGGATCCGCACGATCCGCATTACCGAAACGCGCCTCAATCTGCCTGAGGTGACCACGGAAACCGATGTCGCCAGCCTGAAGCGTCATCTGGAAGGGGAGCCGCTCGGGCAGGAGACGCCGCTGGCGCAAAAACGCGTCGCGCCGATCGTGCCGGAGAAAACCGAGCAGGGCTGGTATATCGACAAATCGCGTTTTGATTTCCATTTCGATCCGGTGTTGAGCCAGTCTATTGGCGGCCCGGAAAGCTTCTACATGTACCAGGTTGGGGTGATGGGCACGGCGGACTGGTGGGTAACCGATCATCTGCTGACCAGCGGCAGCCTGTTCGCCAACATCGCCAACAACTATGACAAGTTTAACTACACCAACCCGCCAAAGGATTCGGCGCTGCCGCGTGTACGAACTCATATTCGTGACTATGTAGAAAACGATGTCTATGTTAACAACTTGCAAGCTAACTACTTCCAGTACCTTGGCAACGATTTCTATGGCCAGGTGTACGGCGGCTATCTGGAAACCATGTACGGCGGCGCGGGGGCGGAAGTGCTGTATCGCCCGGTTGATAGCAACTGGGCCTTCGGCCTGAACGCCAACTACGTGAAGCAGCGTGACTGGCGCAGCGCGCAGGACATGATGAAGTTCACCGACTACAGCGTGAAGACCGGCCACCTGACCGCCTACTGGACGCCGTCGTTCGCCCAGGACGTGCTGGTGAAAGCCAGCGTGGGGCAGTATCTGGCGGGAGACAAGGGCGGCACGCTGGATATCTCCAAACACTTCGACAGCGGCATTGTGGTGGGCGCTTATGCCACCATTACTAACGTGTCGGCGGATGAGTACGGCGAGGGGGAATTCACCAAAGGAGTGTACGTGAACATACCGATGGATCTCTTCACCTCCGGCCCAACCCGCAGTCGTGCAGCCGTCGGCTGGACGCCGCTGACCCGCGACGGCGGGCAGATGCTGGGGCGCAAGTTCGAGCTGTATAACATGACCGGCGATAAGAGCCTGAACTTCCGCTAACGCTTCCGTAGCCCGGATAAGCCACTTGTCCGGGCTACGCTTATAACCTCCGCAGTAACCGCGCGGGGTTCCCGGCGTACACGCCTTTCTCACTGATTGAACGCGTCACCACGCTGCCTGCGCCAATGACCACGCCATCGCAGATCGACACCGAGAGAATCGTTGCGCCACTGCCGATGGAGACATTGTCGCCGATAGCGATCCGTCCCCAGCTTTCACGGTCTGCGTTTGGTTTTCCCTCGCGAAACATATCGTTGGCAAACATAACCCCATGGCCGATAAAGCAGCCTCGCCCGATGGTGACATATTCGCAGATGAAGGTGTGCGACTGGATTTTAGTCTCGTCGCCAATCCAGCTGTTGCCCTGGATTTCGACAAACGGACCGACGAACACGTTGTTACCCAGCGTGCAGTCGTAAAGATTGGCAGGTTCATAAATGACGACGTTGTCGCCGCGTACCACATTGCGGATGGCGACCTGGCGGAGTGATTGCATAGTATCCCTCTGATAAAAAACGTTCTCCTTAAGTGTAGCGCGGCAGGAAGAAGCGCTACTGATAAGCATAGAGTCGAAAAATTTCCCCTCTTTATCAGACTCATTTTTATCTGTTGCTAGGGAAAACAGCGAAAAGGTGGCGATAAAAACTAGAACTAGATCACGTTTTTGCGCTATACAGGAATCTCGGCCCAGCGAAAGAGGTGCTAGCTATGACGTCACTGACTCGCCCACGCGTAGAGTTTATCTCCACCATTTTGCAGACCGTGTTGAATTTGGGTCTGCTCAGCCTTGGTCTGATTCTGATCGTTTTTCTCGGTAAAGAGACGGTTCATCTGGCCGATGTGCTATTCGCGCCGGAACGCACCAGCAAGTATGAGTTGGTGGAGGGTCTGGTGGTTTACTTCCTCTATTTCGAATTTATCGCTCTGATTGTGAAGTACTTTCAGTCAGGCTTCCATTTTCCCCTGCGTTACTTTGTCTATATCGGCATTACTGCGATTGTGCGGCTGATTATCGTCGACCATAAGTCGCCGTTGGATGTGCTGATTTATTCTGCAGCGATTTTGCTGCTGGTGATTACGCTATGGCTGTGTAACTCCAAACGTCTGAAGCGAGAGTAGGCCTTATCAGGTCATACGGTAGGCAAAAAAAAGGGCGCTCCGTAGAGCGCCAAACAGTCACAAGTTAGGGTTCGTTCAAGTTGAGGATAATAGCAGTGGCATTGCTGATGAAACTTAGCCCTTCACGCCGCCGGCCGTGAGGCCGTTTACCAGCCAACGCTGCGCGAGCAGGAAGACCACGGTAATAGGGATGGCGGAAAGGACTGCCGCAGCGGCAAAGTCGCCCCACAGATAGTTTTGTGGGTTGAGGTATTGCTGCATACCTACGGCGAGGGTGTAGCTGTTCACATCGCGCAGCAGGAGCGATGCAACCGGTACTTCGGTAATGGCGGCGATAAACGACAGGATAAACACCACCGCCAGAATCGGTACGGAGAGTGGCAGCAGTACCAGGCGGAAGGCCTGCCACGGGGTCGCGCCGTCCAGCGCGGCCGCTTCTTCCAGCGAGCCGTCAATCGTTTCGAAATAGCCTTTAATCGTCCACACGTGCAGCGCAATGCCGCCAAGGTAGGCGAAGATCACGCCGCCGTGGGTGTTCAGGCCGATAAACGGAATGTACTGGCCCAGACGGTCAAACAACGCGTACAGAGCAACCAGTGACAGCACCGCCGGGAACATCTGGAAAATCAGCATCCCTTTGAGCAGCGTGGCCTTGCCCGGGAAGCGCATACGAGCAAAGGCGTAGGCGCAGGTGGTGGACAGCGCCACGATGCCAATCGCGGTGATACCGGCGATTTTCACCGAGTTCCACAGCCACAGCAGCACCGGGAACGGCGGCGGAGTGACGCGGCCATCGGCGTGTTCAACGCTGAAGCCCAGCGCCAGTTTCCAGTGCTCCCAGGAGATCTGTTCCGGGATAAGACTGCCAGTGGCGAAGTTCCCTTCACGCAGCGAGATAGCGATAACCATCAGCAGCGGGAACATGATCGCCGCGATAAAAATCAGCAGCAGCAGATGCGTGGTAAAGAGACGCAGTTTCTGAGATTTGGGTTGTACCATAGCCATGTTCGTTGTCTCCCTTAATCAAACTTCATACGCGTGGCTTTCAGGTTCACGATGGCCAGTGCGCCTACCAGCAGGAAGATCAGCGTGGCAATCGCCGCCGCCAGACCGAAGTCCTGGCCGCCGCCGCCTTCAAAGGCGATGCGGTAGGTGTAGCTCACAAGCAGGTCGGTATAACCGGCTGGCGTGGTGGTGCCGAGACGGTCCGGGCCACCGTTGGTCAACAGCTGAATCAGCACGAAGTTGTTAAAGTTAAAGGCGAAGCTGGCGATCATCAGCGGCGTCAGCGGCTTAATCAGCAGCGGGAACGTAATCTTAAAGAAGTTCTGGAACGGACCGGCGCCATCCATTGCCGAGGCTTCATACAGGTCGTCCGGAATCGCCTTCAGCAGGCCCATGCACAGAATCATCATGTACGGGTAGCCCAGCCAGGTGTTGACGATAACAATCATCGAACGCGCGGTGGTCGGGTCGCTGAACCAGGCCGGTTTGATACCGAACAGGGCGCTCAGCATCATGTTGATTTCACCGAAGCTCTGGTTAAACAGCCCTTTGAAAATCAGAATCGAGATAAACGACGGCACAGCGTACGGCAGAATCAGCAGGACGCGGTAGATGGCTTTGCCCTTCAGCGCTTCCCACTGTACCAGGCAGGCCAGCACCATGCCGACGGCGACGGTCAGGATCACGGTCAGCACCGAGAAGACCACCGTCCAGACGAAGATGGCGACGAACGGCTTCTGGATGCCCTCGTCGGTAAAGACGCGGGTGAAGTTATCCCAGCCGATACCGACGGTGTAGCCTGGGCTTAACTTCTCGGTGCCCCAGCTGCCGTCGGCGTTAACGGTTTGGTAGAAACCAATGTCGTTGTTGGCGCGGTATTTCACACCAGTCTGGTTATTGGTCAGCAGGCCGTCGTCGGCCAGCGTGTAGAGCGGCTGAGTGCCGGAGAACTGGCGCAGCGAGCTCATGGTGACTTTGCTTTCATCCGGCAGAACGGCGGTCAGCTGGTTCAGCGCCTGGCGGTTCTGGGTAATCACGCGCAGCTGCGCACGTTCACTGCCCGGCAGCGCTTCGGTTTCTTTTAACTGCAGTTTCTGCTCGCCGCCAATTTTAAAGGCGTCGGAGAGGTAGTTTTTCCCGCTTTCACCGTCGGTGAGGGCCAACTGCCACTCGTCGCCCGCCGGGAAGAGGCTGAAATTATAGGATTTGCCCGCCTGATAGCTACGGTCCATCAGGACCTGCTGGGCGCGCTCAAAGGTAAGCTGGTTAGTGCTGCTGTAGTTGGTAAAGGCAATGGCGATGGTACAAATCAGCGGGAACAGGACGAACAGCCCCATCCCGGCCATGCCAGGGTAAACGTAGCGCCAGGCGTAGGTCTTACGGTTGGCGAAAATATACAGGCCCGCTGAGCTTAAGATCAGCGTCATGATGGCAAACAGGTACTCCCCTTGTGCGTACATTAAAACTACAAGGTAACCCACCAGCAGGCCCAGCAGACCAATCACTGACCATTTCAGCGTGTCGCTTTGCCACCAATGATTCTTTTTAATGACATCCATGGGGATCTTCCTCTACAGCGATTTAAACAACCCTCACCCCGTCCCTCTCCCTGAGGGAGAGGGGGAGTGTTTCCCTCTCACCGGGAGAGGGAACGACAGGCATTACTTGGTGATACGACCCTGTGCATCTTTCAGCGCAGCATCGACGGTCTGACGACCGCTGGCGGCGTTGATCACTGCGGTACGAACGGCATACCAGAATGCAGACATCTGCGGGATGTTCGGCATGATTTCGCCTTTCTGGGCGTTATCCATGGTGGCCGCGATACGCGGGTCTTTCGCTAACTGATCCTGGAAGGATTTCAGCGCCACAGCGCCCAGCGGTTTGTCCTTGTTCACTGCATCCAGACCCTGGTCGGTCAGCAGGTAGTTTTCGAGGAACTCTTTCGCCAGCTCTTTGTTCGGGCTCGCGGCGTTGATGCCGGCGCTCAGAACGCCAACGAACGGTTTAGACGGCTTGCCTTTGAAGGTTGGCAGCAGCGTTACGCCGTAGTTCACCTTGCTCTTATCGATGTTGGACCACGCCCACGGACCGTTGATGGTCATCGCAGTGTCGCCTTTGTTGAAGGCTGCTTCAGCGATGGAGTAGTCGGTATCCGCGTTCATGTGTTTGTTTTTGATTAGGTCAACCAGGAAGGTCAGGCCCGCTTTCGCGCCAGCGCTATCAACGCCGACATCTTTCACGTCGTACTTGCCGTTTTCAAACTTGAACGCGTAGCCGCCGTCGGCAGCAATCAGCGGCCAGGTGAAGTACGGTTCTTGCAGGTTGAACATCAGCGCGGATTTACCTTTCGCCTTCAGCTCTTTATCCAGCGCCGGGATTTCTTCCCAGGTTTTCGGCGGGTTCGGTACGAGGTCTTTGTTGTAAATCAGAGACAGCGCTTCGACCGCGATTGGGTAAGCAATCAGCTTGCCGTTGTAGCGCACGGCATCCCAGGTGAACGGGTAGAGTTTGTCCTGGAACGCTTTGTCCGGCGTCACTTCCGCCAGCAGGCCAGACTGCGCGTAGCCGCCGAAACGGTCATGCGCCCAGAAGATGATGTCCGGGCCGTCGCCGGTTGCCGCAACCTGCGGGAATTTTTCTTCCAGCTTATCCGGGTGTTCTACGGTCACTTTAATGCCCGTATCTTTTTCAAATTTCTTACCGACCTCGGCCAGGCCGTTATAGCCCTTGTCGCCGTTAATCCAGATAACCAGTTTTCCCTCTTCGATTTTTGCCAAAGCCGAGGCGGAAAACATCATCGTAGTCAATGCGGACAGCGCGAGGATGCGAGCGCCAGTTTTGATTTTCATATATCCCGTCCTTTCCAGGTGATGTACTTGTGGATACACAGAGGTGGTTTAACATCGATGAGTTTCCTTTTTTAGCAACCCCTTTCCATCCTCCTGACCTCTACGCCCTCGGGGCTATTAGTGTGATCGCCATAACATAAATCCCAGTTATGCGTCCTGGCGCACAAAAAAAAGCGCCGTTTTTTGTCGCCCCCATCACGATTTTAGTCCTGACCCGAAGTCATCGGGGGCAGAGCGCGCCTTCTCATCCTCCCGTCTCCTCCCCCATAAAAAACAAGGGGGGTGGAGGATTCCCCTCAATGATGTGTAAGGCATAGTCAGCCCATCTTGAATGTGTCTGTTGGTGACAAGTTGTAACGAGGGAGAAGGGCATGGCGAACGTACAGCTACGCAATGTAACGAAAGCCTGGGGCGACGTGGTGGTATCAAAAGATATCAACCTTGATATCCAGGAAGGGGAGTTCGTGGTGTTTGTCGGGCCATCAGGCTGCGGTAAATCTACGCTGCTGCGTATGATCGCAGGCCTCGAAACCATCACCAGCGGCGATCTGATGATCGGCGATACCCGCATGAACGACGTACCGCCAGCCGAGCGCGGCGTGGGGATGGTGTTCCAGTCCTACGCGTTATATCCCCATCTGTCCGTTGCTGAGAATATGTCCTTTGGTCTGAAGCTGGCTGGCGCGAAAAAAGACGTGATTAACCAGCGCGTGACCCAGGTTTCTGAAGTACTGCAGTTAGCCCACCTGTTGGAACGTAAACCGAAGGCGCTGTCCGGCGGCCAGCGTCAGCGCGTGGCGATTGGTCGTACGCTGGTTGCCGAACCGCGCGTATTCCTGCTCGATGAACCCCTTTCTAACCTCGACGCTGCGCTGCGCGTACAGATGCGTATTGAAATTTCCCGCCTGCACAAACGTCTGGGCCGCACGATGATTTACGTCACCCACGATCAGGTCGAAGCGATGACGCTGGCCGACAAAATTGTGGTGCTGGATGCCGGCCGCGTGGCGCAGGTCGGTAAACCTCTCGAGCTGTACCACTACCCGGCTGACCGTTTCGTCGCGGGCTTTATCGGCTCGCCGAAGATGAACTTCCTGCCGGTGAAAGTTACTGCCACCGCCATCGATCAGGTGCAGGTCGAGCTGCCGAACCATCAGCAGATTTGGCTGCCGGTCGAGAGTAACAACGTGCAGGTTGGCGCCAACATGTCGCTGGGCATTCGCCCGGAGCACCTGATGCCGAGCCACATCGCCGATGTGACACTGGAAGGCGTGGTGCATGTTGTCGAGCAGCTGGGCAACGAAACACAAATTCATATCCAGATCCCTGCCATCCGTCAAAACCTGGTTTACCGCCAGAACGACGTGGTGTTGGTCGAAGAGGGAGCCACATTCGCCATCGGCTTGCCGCCAGAGCGCTGCCATCTGTTCCGTGAAGATGGCACCGCATGTCGTCGGCTGCATAAAGAGCTCGGCGTTTAAACGTCCCATAACAAAGCAAACAGGCAGCCCCCACGCCGCCAGCGATAAGGCGATACAGGGGCGAAATGTTGAAAAGAAAAGCAATGATCTCAGGAGATAGAATGATGATTACTCTGCGCAAACTCCCCGTGGCGATTGCCGTCGCAGCAGGCATTATGTCTGCTCAGGCAATGGCCGTAGATTTTCATGGCTACGCGCGTTCCGGCATTGGCTGGACGGGTAGCGGTGGCGAACAACAGTGTTTCCAGGCAACCGGTGCACAAAGTAAATACCGTCTTGGTAACGAATGTGAAACCTATGCTGAAATTAAATTAGGTCAGGAAGTGTGGAAAGAGGGCGATAAGAGCTTCTACTTCGACACCAACGTGGCTTACTCGGTTGCACAGCAGAACGACTGGGAAGCAACCGACCCGGCGTTCCGTGAAGCGAACGTCCAGGGTAAAAACCTGATCGAATGGCTGCCAGGTTCCACTATCTGGGCCGGTAAGCGCTTCTATCAGCGTCATGACGTTCACATGATCGACTTCTACTACTGGGATATCTCGGGTCCTGGTGCCGGTATCGAAAACATCGACCTGGGCTTCGGTAAACTGTCTCTGGCAGCAACCCGTTCTCAGGAAGCGGGTGGTTCTTACATCTTCACCAGCAATGATATTTACAGCAAATACAAAGACACAGCGAACGACGTATTCGACGTCCGTTTAGCCGGTCTGGAAACCAACCCGGACGGCGTGCTGGAGCTGGGTGTTGACTACGGTCGTGCTAACAAAACCGACGGTTACAGCTTTGCTGACGGCGCAACCAAAGACGGCTGGATGTTCACCGCTGAACATACCCAGAGCATGTTGAAAGGCTACAACAAGTTTGTTGTTCAGTACGCCACTGACGCCATGACCACGCAGGGTAAAGGTCTGTCTCAGGGCTCTTTCACCGGCAACGACTATGACAAAGACGCAGAAATCGGTGCGGTAGATAACAAGATCAATAACAACGGCGACATGTGGCGTGTACTTGATCACGGCGCAATCTCCCTCGGTGAGAAAGTTGACCTGATGTACGTCGGTATGTACCAGAATATCGACCGTGATGATGGCAACGGCACCAAGTGGTGGACCGTCGGTGTGCGTCCTATGTACAAATGGACGCCAATCATGAGCACCCTGATGGAAGTGGGCTACGACAACGTTAAGTCGCAGAAAACCGGCGACACCAACAACCAGTACAAAATCACCCTGGCGCAACAATGGCAGGCTGGCGACAGCATCTGGTCCCGTCCGGCCATCCGCGTATTCGCAACCTATGCGAAGTGGGATGAGAAATGGGGTTACGACAACGGTATCGCTTACAAAGATACCAGCGCGAAAACCTACAGCCGCGGCGACAACGATGAGTGGTCCTTCGGTGCACAGATGGAAATCTGGTGGTAATTCAGCATTAACCTGACGTAACAACCGACGAGGGGCGCAAGCCCCTCTGTTCCTTGAGGTTTAGCGCGCTATTGCCTGGCTACCGCTAGAACCACGCTTTCTGAGGTCATCATAATGAAAATGAAAAAAAGTCTCGTTGCTCTCTGCTTATCCGCTGGATTAATGGCGAGCGTCCCGGGCATTAGCCTCGCTGACGTCAACTACGTGCCGCAAAACACCAGCGCCGCGCCGACCATCCCGACCGCTGCCCTCCAGCAGCTGACCTGGACGCCGGTCGATCAATCTAAAGTTCAATCCACCCAAATTTCCACCGGTGGTCAAAGCCTGAACGTTCCGGGAATCACCGGCAACGTTGTGGCCTACAGCGTTCCCGCCAATATTGGCGAGCTGACGCTGACCCTGACCAGCGAAGTGAACAAACAAACCAGCGTTTTTGCGCCGAACGTGCTGATTCTTGACCAGAATATGACGCCTTCTGCGTTCTTCCCGAGCAGCTACTTCACCTACCAGGAGCCTGGCGTAATGAGCGCCGACCGTCTGGAAGGGGTGATGCGCCTGACGCCGGCGCTGGGCCAGCAAAAACTCTATGTTCTGGTCTTTACCACCGAGAAAGATCTCCAGCAAACCACAACGCTGCTGGATCCGGCAAAAGCCTATGCCAAAGGCACCGGTAACGCGGTGCCGGATATTCCTGACCCGATCGCTAAACACACCACCGATGGTCTGGTGAAGCTGAAGGTGAAAACCAACAGCAGCTCCAGCGTTCTGGTTGGCCCGCTGTTTGGCTCTTCCGGTCCGGCTCCGGTCACTGTCGGCAACACGGCGGCACCGGTTGCCAGCGCACCCGCAGCGGCTCCGGTCGTGGCGCCAGTTGCGGCTCCGGCAGCGAAAACTGAACCGATGCTCGACGATACGGAAAGCTACTTCAACAACGGGATTAAACAGGCCGTGGCGAAAGGGGATATCGACAAAGCCCTGAAACTGATGAATGAAGCCGAACGCCTGGGATCTAAATCTGCTCGTTCCACCTTTATCGGCGCTGTAAAAGGCAAGGGGTAAGTTCTCCCCGCAGCGCCGATGTTTAGGCGAAGCCTTTCGGTGTGCCCTGTCGGGCACACCTTTTTTATACGCTTCATCCTTCAGGCTGCGATGATGAACGGCATATAGCGCAAAGCAAACTGTTGCACTGCTGTTGCGCTAATGATCGTATTTGACCATTACTGCACCCCCTCCCGCGGCTTTCTGCGATACAATGGCGCAACGCTTTGTATTGGAGAGACAGGCATGTCGCACCCTGCACTGACGCAACTGCGCGCGCTGCGCTATTTTGACGTCATTCCCCCGCTTGAACCCACTCAGCGCGACTGGCTGATGCTGGAAGATTCGATGACCAAACGGTTTGAGCAGTTTGGGAAACCGGTTAGCGTAACGCTTTTAAACGAGGCGTTTGTCAGCCGCGATGCGCTGGTAGAAGAACAACACCTGTTGCCAGAAGAGTCTCGCTATTGGTTGCGAGAAATATTATTGTGCGTCGGCGGTGAGCCGTGGCTTGCCGGGCGCACCGTGGTGCCAGAGTCGACCCTCTGTGGGCCGGAGCTGGCGCTACAAAACCTGGGGCAGACGCCGCTGGGTCGTTATCTGTTTACGTCGTCGACGCTGACGCGAGACTTTATTGAGATAGGCCGTCATGATGCGCTGTGGGGGCGTCGTTCCCGTCTCCGCCTGAGCGGTAAACCGCTGCTGTTAACCGAGCTGTTTTTACCGGCATCGCCGCTGTACTAAGAGGAAGAAGAAGAATGGAGTGGAGTCTGAAGCAGAACAAGCTACTGGCTTACCATCGACTGATGCGTACGGATAAACCGATCGGCGCGCTGCTGCTGCTGTGGCCGACGCTGTGGGCACTGTGGGTGGCCTCACCGGGCGTACCGCCGCTGTGGATCCTGGCGGTGTTTGTGGCGGGCGTCTGGCTGATGCGCGCCGCTGGCTGCGTGGTCAACGATTATGCGGATCGTAAATTCGACGGCCACGTGAAACGCACGGCCAACCGTCCGCTGCCGAGCGGCGCGGTCACGGAGAAAGAGGCCCGTACGCTGTTTATCGTGCTGGTGGCGCTCTCTTTCCTGCTGGTGCTGACGCTCAACACGATGACCATTCTGCTGTCGGTGGCGGCGCTGGCGCTGGCCTGGGTTTACCCGTTTATGAAGCGTTATACCCACCTGCCGCAGGTGGTGCTGGGGGCGGCGTTTGGCTGGTCAATTCCGATGGCCTTCGCGGCGGTCAGCGAGTCACTGCCGCTGAGCTGCTGGCTGATGCTGCTGGCGAATATTTTGTGGGCGGTGGCCTACGATACCCAGTATGCGATGGTTGACCGCGATGATGACGTGAAGATTGGCATCAAATCCACGGCGATTCTGTTCGGCGATAACGACCGTCTGATTATCGGTATCCTGCAGGCGTGCGTGCTGGGGCTGATGGCGCTTATCGGCTGGTTGAACGGCCTGCACTGGGAGTTTTACTGGTCAATCCTGATCGCCGGCGCGCTGTTCGTCTACCAGCAGAAGCTGATCCGCCACCGCGAGCGTGGGCCGTGCTTCCAGGCGTTTATGAACAATAACTACGTGGGTCTGGTGCTGTTTATTGGGCTGGCGATGAGCTACTGGCAGTTCTGAGTTTGGCATAAAGCTGTCGCCTGGCCGGCACCCAATAAGCGAATAAAAAAATCCCCGGTACAGACCGGGGATTTTTGTTTTTACTGTGCCGCCTCTTCCTGCGTCACGCTCTCTATCGTCAAGCGCACGTCCGAGGTAATCAGGCCCGCCATCATCTGGTAAACCTTCATCGTCTCTTCCGGCTCGGCGTCGCCGCTGTCGCTGATATAGCCCTCATCGCGGAGCGTCAGCACCAGCGACGAGAACACCGCTTTATCAAAGAACTCCGGCGAGTTGATGCCGTGCAGCACCGACAGACGCTGCGCCAGCGTACGGCTCTCTTTCTCCAGCGTACTGCGGTTCATCGACGGGTTGCCGCTCAGCAGCCAGAAGGTGATCGCGTAGCGTTGCAGCGTCTCGCGCGCCCCGGCCGCCAGCAGTTGAAGCGTGCGGGAGTGTGACGCGTTGATGCGCAGCTCGCCGTTCTGCTCGGTAATCAGCGCCTGACGCGCCATTTCGGCGATCAGCGTATCAATGACTGCCGGCAGCTCTTCACGCGTCCAGCGCAGGAACAGCTCGGCTTTCAGCATCGGATACAGCGTTTCGATCATACTCAACACCTGATCGCGGGAGATCTGGCGATGTTGAGTCATGATGGTGGCCAGCAGCGACGGCATAATCAGCATGTGCGCGATGTTGTTACGGTAGTACGTCATCAGCACCGCCTGCTCGCGCGGCAGAATGATAATGTCGCCGATGGTGTCTTTCTCGACTTCGAACTTGTTCATCTGCAGCGCGTGGTCGATAAGCTCGCTGGCGGAGGCTTTTGGCGCGGTAGCATCCGGCGCGTACGGCGCATTACGCATTAACGCCAGGTAGCATTCCAGCTGCTGCGTCAGCTGTTCGCGGGTCAGCGAACGCTGGCGAGAGGCCAGCAGCGCGGTGCAGCACAGGTTCATGGCGTTGGCGGCACCGGCGTTGTTAATGCGCACCATCAGCTCGCCCGCCAGTTTGTTGACGGTCGGCGTCAGCCACGCCGGGCGTACGGCTTCGATCGGGTCGATCGACTCGCGCCACTCCGGCACGTGGTGGTTCAGGTAGGTCATCAGCGGCATGGGTTCGCCGAAGTTGACGTAGCCCTGGCCGAGATTACGCAGCTTGCTCAGCCCGCGCAGCATCTGCGGCAGGCTCTCTTTCTCTTTGGTCGCGCCGCGCAGCTCTTTGGCATAGGTACCCACTTCCATCACGTGCTCGTAGCCGATGTAAATCGGCACTAACGTAATTGGACGAGTCCCGCCGCGCAGCATCGCCTGAATGGTCATCGACAGGGTGCCGGTTTTCGGATCCAGCAGACGGCCGGTACGCGAACGCCCGCCTTCCACGAAGTATTCAACGGAATAGCCGCGGCTAAACAGCTCGCCGAGGTATTCGCGGAACACCGTGGAGTAAAGCTTGTTGCCCTTGAAGGTGCGGCGAATAAAGAATGCGCCCAGGCGACGGAAAATCGGGCCGGCTGGCCAGAAGTTCAGGTTGATACCGGCGGCAATGTGCGGCGGCACCAGCCCCTGGTGATAGAGCACGTAAGAGAGCAGCAGATAGTCCATATGGCTACGGTGGCAGGGCACGTAGACGATTTCATGGCCGTCGTGCGCCAGCTGGCGTACGCGCTCGGCGTTATGGACGTTAATCCCCTGATACAGACGGTTCCAGGTAAAGCTGAGGATACGGTCGGTGAGGCGAATCATCTCGTAGGAGAAGTTCGCCGCAATCTCTTCCATCAGCGCAATGGCGTTTTGCTGCGCCTTCTCGTGCGAGATTTTCTTGCTGCGCGCTTCGTCTTCTACCGCTTTGGCGATGGCTTTCGACGCCAGCAGCTTTTTGAACAGGTCATGACGCGCCGGCAGACGCGGGCCAACCGCCGCCAGGCGCTGACGGGCAAAGTGCATACGCGCGACGCGCGCCAGCTTCTGCGCAATGATTTTGTCGGTGCCGTGTTCGTCGGCCATGCGGCGCAGCGACACGGACGGCGAGAAACGCACGAAGCTATCGCGGCCCAGCCAGGAGACAGCGAAGAATTTCTGGAAGCCGTTGAGCATCCGCAGCGGCGGGTTTTCCTCGCCTTTTTCGCGGCCAGGCGAACGCCCGAACATCACGGAGACCGGCACCATTTGTACATCCAGATCCGGATTGCTGCGGTGCAGATCGAGGTAGTCGTGGAACAGCTTGATCGACTCTTCTTTCGGCGTGTAGTAGGTGAACACGCGCGGGCCGCCGTGGATAAACACGTAGCGCGGCAGCAGGGTGCCGTCGATTTCCAGCGGTTCAAGCGGATCGGGTAAATCGTGCGCCAGACATTGGGCGCGCAGCGTCAGCAGGTCGGCCTTAGAATTATAAGGCAGGACGTACATAATCGGACGCGAGGTATCAAGCCCTAATTCCTGTGCAGGCTCTGCGGGAATAGACTTGCTTTTTACCAGTACGCTTAATGGTAAATTCAGTAATTTGTAGTAAATTCGTGGCCAGCCGGACATAAACGATGTAAAGCCTCTGGTTAATCATGCAAATGCGCGGCAAGAATATCAGAAAGTCAGCAGAATTTCTGTTCTACCGCTTCATAACACGCATTGTCATTGACGTAATAACAAAAAAGGTTCTTGAGATGGCCAATAATACCACCGGGCTCACCCGAATCATCAAAGCAGCGGGCTATTCCTGGAAAGGATTTCGCGCGGCGTGGATCAACGAAGCCGCGTTCCGCCAGGAGGGGGTCGCCTCGGTGTTGGCGATTATTATCGCCTGCTGGCTGGATGTCGACGCGATTACGCGCGTGCTGCTCATCGGCTCCGTCCTGTTGGTGATGATAGTGGAAATTCTCAATAGTGCACTGGAAGCGGTGGTGGACCGCATCGGCTCCGAATACCACGAGCTGTCCGGGCGGGCAAAAGACATGGGATCGGCGGCGGTGCTGCTGGCGATTTTCGTCGCGCTCATCACCTGGGGCACGCTGCTGTGGGCGCATTTCCACTAAAGCTGTGAAAACTGCCTGATTTCGTGCGTTTTATGGTTTCAAAATAAACACTAGCTGTATATACTCACAGCATAACTGTATATACACCCAGGGGGCGGAATGAAAGCGTTAACGACCAGGCAGCAAGAGGTGTTTGATCTCATCCGGGATCACATCAGCCAGACGGGCATGCCGCCGACGCGTGCGGAAATTGCTCAGCGCTTGGGGTTCCGTTCCCCGAACGCGGCTGAAGAGCACCTGAAAGCGCTGGCGCGTAAAGGTGTCATCGAGATTGTCTCCGGCGCTTCTCGCGGTATCCGCCTGTTGGTGGAAGAAGAAGAAGGTCTGCCGCTGGTAGGCCGCGTCGCGGCGGGCGAACCGTTGCTGGCGCAGCAGCACATCGAAGGCCATTACCAGGTTGACCCGTCGCTGTTCAAACCGAGCGCCGACTTCCTGCTGCGCGTTAGCGGCATGTCGATGAAAGATATCGGGATTATGGACGGCGACCTGCTTGCGGTGCATAAGACTCAGGACGTACGCAATGGCCAGGTCGTTGTCGCGCGCATCGACGAAGAAGTGACGGTCAAACGCCTGAAAAAACAGGGTAACGTCGTCGAACTGCTGCCAGAAAACAGCGAATTTAAGCCGATCGTGGTGGATCTGCGTCAGCAGAATTTCTCCATTGAAGGGCTGGCCGTTGGCGTTATCCGCAACGGCGAATGGCTGTAAAAACTCCCCCTCTCTAATGGCTGCGATACATCCGCTATCGCAGCTTTTTTTCGTTCTGGTTGATACCCATGTCGCTACTCACTTCCGCTGATAAAGCGCTGTGGCGCCTTGCGCTACCGATGATCTTCTCCAACATTACCGTGCCTCTGCTGGGTCTGGTCGATACCGCCGTGATCGGTCACCTGGACAGCCCCGTCTATCTGGGCGGTGTCGCTATCGGGGCAACGGCGACCAGCTTCCTGTTTATGCTGCTGCTGTTTCTACGCATGAGCACAACCGGCCTGACGGCGCAGGCCTTTGGCGCGAAAAACCCGCAGGCGCTGGCTCGCGCGCTGGTGCAACCGTTGATGCTGGCGCTGGGCGCCGGGTTGCTCATCATCCTGTTCAAAACGCCGCTGATTAACCTGGCGCTGTCTATCGTCGGCGGCAGCGGCGAGGTGCTGGAGCAGGCGCGGCGCTTCCTCGCCATCCGCTGGCTCAGCGCCCCCGCTTCGCTGGCGAACCTGGTCCTGCTGGGTTGGCTACTGGGCGTGCAGTACGCCCGCGCGCCGGTGGTGCTGCTCGTGGTAGGGAATGTGCTGAACATCGTTCTCGACCTGTGGCTGGTGATGGGTCTGCACATGAACGTGCAGGGCGCGGCGCTCGCCACCGCCATTGCCGAATATGCCACCCTGCTGGTCGGGTTGGGGATGGTACACAAGGTGATGGCGATGCGCGGTATCTCCTGGTCGATGCTGAAAACCGCCTGGCGCGGCAACATCCGCCGCCTGCTGGCGCTCAACCGCGACATTATGCTGCGTTCCCTGCTGTTACAGCTGTGCTTCGGCGCGGTCACCGTCTTTGGCGCGCGGCTCGGTGCTGAAGTGGTGGCGGTGAACGCGGTGCTGATGACGATGCTCACTTTCACCGCCTACGCGCTGGATGGCTTCGCTTATGCGGTGGAGGCGCACTCCGGCCAGGCGTATGGCGCGCGTGATGGCAGCAAACTGCTTGAGATCTGGCGCGCCGCGTGCCGTCAGGCGGGCGTGGTGGCGCTGGCTTTTGCGCTGGTATACGCCGTGTTTGGCGAAAATATCGTCGCCTTGCTTACCTCGCTGCCCGAACTGCAGCAACTGGCCGACCGTTACGTGCTGTGGCAGGTGGTGCTGCCGGTGATTGGCGTCTGGTGTTATCTGCTGGACGGCATGTTTATCGGCGCCACGCGAGGCGCCGAGATGCGCAACAGCATGGCGGTCGCCGCCGCCGGTTTTGCGCTGACGCTGCTGGCACTGCCGGTGCTTGGCAACCATGGGCTGTGGCTGGCGTTGGCCGTTTTCCTCGCGCTGCGCGGCCTGTCGCTGGCGTATATCTGGCGTCGCCACTGGCGAAATGACAGCTGGTTTTCCTGATGTGATGGTTAAAGATTCCGAATAGTGAATCATGCTCAGAATGACTGACTACAATTAACCTCACGCTTAGCGAAAAAGAGTTCACACTCTCTCGCTATTCATTCACTGACGATCGAGGATTCAATGATGAATAAAGACGAAGTCGGCGGTAACTGGAAGCAGCTTAAAGGTAAAGTGAAAGAGCAATGGGGCAAACTGACCGATGATGACATCACGGTGATCGAAGGTAAACGCGATCAGCTGGTCGGTAAAATCCAGGAACGTTATGGATACGCAAAAGATCAGGCGGAAAAAGAGGTGGATAGCTGGGATAAACGGCACAATCACCGCTGGTAACGCACTCCTCCTGCCCATGCGTACAAGGAGGTACGCTCCCCATCAATCCCGCGTTAGCGGGATTTCTTTTTAATATGAATCGTATGGTCGTGATGGCAATGTTCATGCGCGCGACAGGCTTCAACTTCCACGCAGGCGGAACACAGCCCGTGCGCTTCAATGACGTTGTGGCGCAGCGCAAAGCCCATCTTTGCTGCCAGCGTATGCATGATGTCCTCAACGCCTTCCGCACACTCTTCTTTCACCACGCCGCAGCGATCGCAGATAAACATTGCGGAGGTGTGGGTCGGCTGATCGAACAGGTGGCACAGCACGTAGCTGTTAGCGGACTCGACCTTGTGCACGAAGCCCTGCTCAAGCAGAAACTCCAGCGCGCGGTAGACGGTCGGCGGCTTGGCCTGCGGCTCTTTCTCGCGCAGCAGATCCAGCAGGTCATAGGCGCTGATTGCCCCTTCCTGCAGACTCATCAGGCGCAACACTTCGAGACGTTGCGGAGTCAGGCGCACGCCGCGTTGCGCGCACAGCTTTTCAGCTTGCGCTAACAGTTCTTGCGTGGTGGTCTTATCCATTGGCGTCCTCAGGTTACGGGGAAATAAACCCCTACTTTACCATGTTATGCCGGAAACGCCGAGTTTCCACAGGTGTGCTATAGCTGTGTTATAGCAGGTGCACTTCACACTCAGGATGAAAAATGATGAAAAGACCCGACTGTATTCGCCATTGGCACGATGTTGAAGGACCCGATGACTCTACCTATCCCGACAGCGATGAGCGCTTCTCCATCGGCGCGCCGCTGGCTCGTGCGCTGGGGCTGAGACATCTTGGTATTCACCACGAGCGCTTGCCGCCAGGCCGACGCACTTCCTATCCGCATGCCGAGAGCGACGAAGAGGAGTTTATCTACGTGCTGGAAGGTTATCCGCAGGCGTGGATTAACGGCTATCTGTGGAAGCTGGAACCCGGCGACAGCGTGGGCTTTCCGGCAGGAACCGGCGTTTGCCATACCTTTATCAACAATACGTCAGAAGAGGTCCGGCTGCTGGTGGTGGGGGAAGCCAATAAGAAACACAACCGGATTTACTACCCGCTAAATGCCTCGTATGCCGTCACGCGCGACGATCGCTGGGTGGACCATCCGCCGCAGTTTTTTGGCCCGCACGATGGAAAACCTGGGCGAAATTAGCCTCTTCTTCTATAAAGATTAGAGCGCTTATTAAAAATAACGATAACCGAAGAAAATTTCAGTTAAGGGAACAAGACGCTTTTTCCCTCGCTATTCACAGCAACAGTTCGTCTCCATCCAGGTGATAACGGGTGGAGGGTTGTTTCATTACAGACAATAAGACGAGCATACTGTGAATAAAAAAGACAAATTTTCGCTGATGGGGGTGGCTGTCTCCTTTTTTGTTGCGGGACAGGCAGGGGCGGCAAATGGTTGGTCGGAAGCCCGTAACGACGCGATGGGCGGCACGGGCGTGGCCTCTGCGAACTATGGCAGCGGCGTGTTAATTAACCCGGCGCTACTGGCAAAGGCAAAACCGGATGACGATATCACGCTGATTGTGCCGTCAATTGGCGCGCAGATCTCCGATAAGGACGACCTGCGCAACAAAATCGACGATATCAGCGATGATGTTAACAACTATCGGCGGGTGCTGCGCACGATGAATCCCGTCGATCTTCTCAATCCCAATAGCGCGGCATCCCGGCAAGTTTCGGTCGCGGCGGGGGATTTGGCGGATCAGCTCTCCTCGTTAAAGGGCAAGACGGCGAACGCTAAAGCCGGTGCGGGGTTGGCGATCAGCATTCCAAACGATGTGCTGGACGTTGCTTTCGTCACCAAAGCCAGCGCCAGAGCGCGGGTCAGCTCCTATATCGATCAGGGGGATATCAACCTGCTGCGTGGCGTTGAAGCGGTGCCGTTAAGTGCGATTGGCGTCAATCCGCAGGATTTAAAGTCTCAGGGCTATGGCCGTGCGGCTATCGTGTCCGACTATGGTGTGGCGATTGCCCGTCAGTTCGACCTCGGCGGTGTGCCGGTTTCGCTGGGCGTGACGCCAAAACTGCAGCAAACCTGGCTCTATAACTACACCGTGTCGATCTACAACTTCAGCAGCGACGACATCAACAGCAGCCGCTATCGCAACGATGATACCGGCTTTAACGTTGACGCCGGGGTGGCCGCTGATTTTGGTGATAACTGGACGGTGGGCTTAAGCGGACAAAACCTCTTCTCGCGCGATATCGACACCAAAGAGGTGGCTGGCGTTCGTGATACGTATCAGATTCGCCCGCTGGTGACCGCAGGCGTAGCCTGGCATACCGATCTTGTGACCTTAAGCGCCGATGGTGATTTGACGGAAACCAAGGGCTTTAAAAGTGAAGATACGTCGCAGTACGTCGGCGTTGGCGCGGAAGTACGTCCGCTGGACTGGCTGGCGGTGCGCGCGGGTTACCGCGCTGATGTAAAAAACAACGACAGCAACGTCTTTACCGGCGGCGTCGGCTTTGCGCCCTTTAACCGGGTGCACGTCGACCTGATGGGGCTGTACGGCGAAGACCAAACCTGGGGCGCAGGGGCGCAGTTGAGCGTCATGTTCTAACCAACGACCTTGTAGGCCTGATGGCGCTGCGCGTATCAGGCCTACATCGGCTAACCGTGGGCTGCTCTGGAAAGCGTATCGTTAATCCACTGATTGACGCTCTTGCCAGAAACTTCTGCGGCGATATTGATGGCCGAATGCACTTCGGGAGAGATGCGCAGGCTGATTTTGCCACTGGCCGGACGTAAGGGTTCACGCCCTTGCTCTTTGCAGTAAGCAATATAATCATCCACCGCTTCTTCGAAGGCTTTACGCAGATCTGCTACGTTATCGGCGTGGAAACCAATGACATCTCTGATCCCCGCAACGCGACCGATAAAGCACATGTCTTCGTCACTGTAATCGATTTTTGCGGCATAGCCTTTATACGTCATGGTATTCATCATGGAGTCACTCCTACTGCGATAAGAAATGCCATTGCATCGCGAACCTGATAAACCTTGGCTTCCTTGTCAGGATGAGGGCGATGGAACGAGGCCACCACCTGATTGATTTCGAATCGTACCCGGGATCCCTGTCCTTCTGAAACTTTTGCACCTAAAGCAATAAATAATGCTTCAATTTTTCGCCACTCCAGCGTGGCTGGTGTGGGCATTGAGAAGATCATCCGTAACGTTTTTTGGTGCCTGGCATTAAGTGATTTCCTGCCAATTAATCCTTTGTCATGTTGGCCACCGGACAAGGTGATGATATCATTTTTTGATATCACGGCAAGGTGGATCGTATCCCCTCTTTGTCTGTGCTATAGTGGCCGCCCTTTTTTCGGATGCTTAAATAATCGCCATGCTGTCAGAATCTTCGACTCCCGCTTTTGCCGCTCACCGTTTCTCCATCGCGCCGATGCTCGACTGGACCGACAGGCACTGTCGCTACTTCCTGCGACTGCTGTCTCAGCACACGCTGCTGTATACCGAAATGGTCACGACCGGGGCGATTATTCACGGCAAGGGCGACTACCTGGCGTATAGCGAAGAAGAGCATCCGGTGGCATTGCAGCTGGGTGGCAGCGACCCGGCGGCGCTGGCGCACTGCGCGAAGCTGGCGCAGGAGCGCGGCTACGATGAAATCAACCTTAACGTCGGTTGTCCGTCGGATCGCGTACAGAACGGCATGTTTGGCGCCTGCCTGATGGGCAATGCCCAGCTGGTGGCTGATTGCGTAAAGGCGATGCGTGACGTGGTCTCTATCCCGGTCACGGTCAAAACCCGTATCGGTATTGACGACCAGGACAGCTACGAATTCCTCTGCGATTTCATCAATACGGTGTCCGGCCGCGGCGAGTGCGAGATGTTTATTATCCACGCCCGCAAAGCCTGGCTCTCTGGCCTGAGCCCGAAAGAGAACCGCGAAATCCCACCGCTGGACTATCCGCGCGTTTATCAACTGAAAAAAGACTTCCCGCATCTGACGATGTCCATCAACGGCGGCATTAAATCACTGGAAGAAGCGAAAGGGCATTTGCAACATATGGATGGCGTGATGGTGGGCCGTGAAGCCTATCAGAACCCGGGCATTCTGGCCTCCGTGGATCGCGAGATCTTTGGCGCTACCGACGTGGATGCCGACCCGGTGGCGGTGGTGCGGGCAATGTACCCGTACATCGAGCGCGAGCTGAGCAACGGCACTTATCTGGGCCATATCACCCGCCATATGCTGGGGCTGTTTCAGGGCATTCCAGGAGCGCGCCAGTGGCGTCGCTACCTGAGTGAAAACGCCCATAAGGCGGGTGCTGATATCAACGTGCTGGAGCACGCGCTCAAGCTGGTGGCCGATAAGCGCTAATTATTTCGCTAAAACCTGGTCAAATTCACCACGCCTCGCTCATTGTAGCGGGGCGTTTTTATTGATAATCAATAAGTTAACTTTGGCACGTTTCTTGTAATAGTCTGCTCAGAGAAAAAGTGATTTCCGGGAGAGAGCAACCATGCTGGAACTGTTATTTGTGATTGGATTTTTCGTGATGCTGTTGGTGACGGGGATTTCCCTGCTCGGCATTATCGCCGCGCTGGTGGTGGCGACGGTATTGATGTTCGTCGGTGGCCTGTTTGCTATTATGCTTAAACTACTGCCCTGGCTTATCCTGGCGGTGGCGGCGGTGTGGATCATCCGGGCGATTAATGCGCCAAAAAATCCGCCGTACCGCGGCAATTACCGGAGGTATTGAGGGGTGTGTCACAACCTCAATAATTTTGCATAAATCTCCGTAGGATTCGCGTAATAAATCTGTCACTATTGCCGCCGATAACGAATTCATCGAGCTGTACCCTACATACAGCCGAACTAAAAAAAGAAAGGGCTTCCTACGGGAAGCCCTAGTCTTTTGTGCGACCGGAACGTTATGGAATCAGCAGGCTTGAACCCTGCGTAGCCCGGCTCTCCAGAATCTCATGCGCGCGACGCGCCTCCTTCAGCGGATACTTCTGACTCTCCGCGACGTCCACCTTGATAATGCCGCTGGCGATCAGCGAGAACAGCTCGTGGCTGGCCTCTTTCAGCTCGTCGTAGGTAGTGATATAGCCGTAGAGGGAAGGGCGCGTAACAAACAGGGAGCCTTTCTGGTTGAGGATCCCCAGATTGACGCCGGTCACCGGCCCGGACGAGTTGCCGAAGCTCACCATCAGCCCACGACGTTGCAGGCAGTCCAGCGACGCTTCCCAGGTATCTTTGCCTACCGAATCGTACACCACCGGCAGCTTTTTCCCGCCGGTTATCTCTTTCACCCGTTCGGCGATGTTCTCTTCGCGGTAGTTAATCACCTGCCATGCGCCCGCCTGTAACGCGCGCTGCGCTTTTTCCGCGCTGCCGACGGTGCCAATAAGTTTGGCTCCCAGCGCCTTGGCCCACTGGCAGGCAATCAGCCCTACGCCGCCCGCTGCCGCGTGGAACAGGAACGGTTCGCCGGGTTTGATTTCGTAGGTTTTGCGCAGCAGATAGTAGACGGTTAACCCCTTGAGGAAGGAGGCGGCGGCCTGCTCAAAGGAGATAGCCGCCGGGAGCAGGGCCACTTTATCCGCCGCGACGTTGTGCACCGAGCTGTAAGCGCCAAGGCCGGACTGCGCATACACCACGCGATCGCCCGCTTTAACGTGTTTAACGTTGCTGCCTACCTGCCTGACCACGCCCGCGGCTTCGGTGCCCAGGCCGCTTGGCAGCGACGGCGGCGGGTAGAGTCCGCTGCGGATGTAGGTATCGATGTAGTTGATGCCAATCGCTTTGTTTTCCACCTGCACTTCGTTCTCGGCAGGTGCATTGGGGGTGAATTCGACGGCGTTCAGCACTTCCGGGCCGCCATGTTTGCTAAACTCAATACGGGTTGCCATGCTTCCTCCTGAACAATTATGTGGTAATCTTTCGACCCACTCTTTATCTCGGTAATACCATTCACTATGGCAGCAAATAAACCCTTCAACAAACCGCAAGCCGAACCTCGCGTCCGCGATTTTCAGGTAGACGGGCTGAAAGTACCGCCGCACTCGATTGAAGCGGAACAATCGGTGTTGGGCGGTTTGATGCTGGATAACGAGCGCTGGGACGATGTCGCCGAGCGCGTTGTCGCAGAAGATTTTTATACCCGCCCGCACCGCCATATCTTTACGGAGATGGGGCGTTTGCAGGAGGGCGGCAGCCCAATTGACCTGATTACGCTCGCGGAATCGCTGGAGCGGCAGGGGCAACTGGACAGCGTGGGCGGATTCGCCTATCTGGCAGAACTGTCAAAAAACACGCCAAGTGCGGCGAATATCAGCGCCTATGCCGATATCGTGCGCGAACGTGCCGTTGTCCGCGAAATGATCGCCGTGGCCAACGAAATCGCCGAAGCGGGTTTCGATCCGCAGGGGCGTACCAGCGAAGACCTGCTGGATCTCGCGGAGTCCCGCGTCTTTAAAATCGCCGAAAGCCGCGCGAATAAAGACGAAGGCCCGAAAAACATTACTGAAGTGCTCGACGCCACCGTCGCGCGTATCGAGCAATTGTTCCAGCAGCCGCACGACGGTGTGACCGGTGTGAATACCGGCTATGACGATCTCAACAAGAAAACCGCCGGTCTCCAGCCGTCGGATCTGATTATCGTCGCTGCGCGTCCGTCGATGGGTAAAACGACATTTGCGATGAACCTCGTCGAAAACGCGGCGATGTTGCAGGATAAACCGGTTCTGATCTTCAGTCTCGAGATGCCATCCGAACAGATTATGATGCGTTCCCTGGCGTCGCTGTCGCGCGTGGACCAGACCCGCATCCGTACCGGCCAGCTCGACGACGAAGACTGGGCGCGCATCTCCGGCACCATGGGAATTCTGCTGGAAAAACGAAACATCTACATTGATGACTCCTCCGGCCTGACGCCGACGGAAGTGCGCTCCCGCGCGCGCCGTATTGCCCGTGAACACGGCGGCATTGGCCTTATCATGATCGACTACCTCCAACTGATGCGCGTGCCGTCGCTCTCTGATAACCGTACGCTGGAAATTGCCGAAATTTCCCGCTCTCTCAAAGCATTAGCCAAAGAGCTGCACGTGCCGGTGGTGGCGCTCTCGCAGCTTAACCGCTCTCTGGAACAGCGTGCGGATAAACGTCCGGTCAACTCCGACCTGCGTGAATCCGGCTCCATCGAGCAGGATGCCGACTTAATCATGTTCATCTACCGTGATGAGGTTTATCACGAGAACAGTGACTTAAAAGGCATCGCCGAGATCATTATCGGTAAACAGCGTAACGGCCCAATCGGCACGGTGCGCCTGACGTTTAACGGTCAATGGTCGCGCTTCGATAATTACGCGGGCCCGCAGTACGACGACGAATAACAACATCGATTAAGCAAACACTTATCAAGGAACACAAATGCAAGCGGCAACTGTAGTCATTAACCGCCGCGCTCTGCGACACAACCTGCAACGTCTGCGTGAACTGGCGCCTGCCAGCAAGCTGGTTGCGGTGGTGAAAGCGAACGCTTACGGACACGGCCTCCTCGAGACCGCGCGAACGCTCCCCGACGCCGATGCTTTTGGCGTTGCCCGTCTTGAAGAGGCGCTGCGCCTGCGTGAGGGCGGCATTACTCAGCCGATCCTGCTACTGGAAGGCTTCTTCAACGCGACTGACCTACCGACGATTGCCGGGCAGCACCTGCACACTGCCGTGCATAACATCGAACAGCTTGAAGCGCTGGAAACCGCCGTGTTGAGCGAGCCGGTGACCGTCTGGATGAAGCTCGATACCGGCATGCACCGCCTGGGCGTGCGCCCGGAACAGGCGGAAGCCTTCTATCAGCGCCTGAGCGCCTGCAAAAACGTCCGCCAGCCGGTGAACATTGTCAGCCACTTTGCCCGCGCCGATGAGCCGGACTGTGGCGCCACCGAGCGACAGCTGGATATTTTTACCACCTTTACCGAAGGCAAGCCGGGGTTGCGCTCTATCGCAGCGTCGGGCGGCATTCTGCTGTGGCCGCAGTCGCATTTCGACTGGGCGCGCCCCGGCATTATCCTCTACGGCGTATCGCCGCTGGAGCAGAAACCGTGGGGGCCGGATTTCGGCATGCAGCCGGTTATGTCGCTCACTTCCAGCCTGATTGCCGTGCGCGAACACAAAGCGGGTGAGCCGGTTGGCTATGGCGGCACCTGGGTCAGCGAACGCGATACCCGTCTGGGCGTGGTGGCGATGGGCTACGGTGACGGCTACCCGCGAGCCGCGCCGTCCGGTACGCCGGTGTTGGTGAATGGCCGCGAAGTGCCGATTGTTGGCCGCGTGGCGATGGACATGATCTGCGTCGATTTAGGCCCGCAGGCACAGGACAAAACCGGTGATACGGTCATTCTGTGGGGCGAAGGTCTGCCGGTGGAACGCATCGCGGAAATTACGAAAGTAAGTGCTTACGAACTTATTACGCGCCTGACCTCGCGGGTGGCGATGAAGTATATCGATTAAGCCTGTAGCGTGCCGGATAAGGTGTTTACCCCGCCATCCGGCAATCTTTTCACCAACCGCAACAACCGCTCGACCTTCCTTCCCATCCGGTTTATTGTGTTATTTCCTGCCTTCTGTAAACCCGGAGAACCATCGCGTGTTTCAAAAAGTTGACGCCTATGCGGGCGACCCCATTCTTTCATTAATGGAACGTTTCAAAGAAGATCCGCGCAGCGACAAAGTAAACCTCAGCATCGGCCTGTTCTATGACGAAAACGGCATTGTTCCACAGCTGAAATCGGTCGCTGAAGCGGAAGCGCGCTTTAATGCGCAGCCGCACGGCGCGTCGTTGTACCTGCCGATGGAAGGGCTGAACAGCTACCGTCATACCGTGGCGCCGCTGCTGTTTGGCGCGGACCACCCGGTTCTCCAGCAGCAGCGCGTGGCCACCATTCAAACGCTTGGCGGCTCCGGCGCGCTGAAAGTGGGCGCGGATTTCCTCAAGCGCTACTTCCCGGATTCCGGCGTCTGGGTCAGCGACCCGACCTGGGAAAACCATATTGCGATCTTTGAAGGCGCAGGTTTCACCGTCGACACCTATCCATGGTTCGATAGCGAAACCAACGGCGTGCGTTACGCAGCGCTGCTGGAGAAACTGAACACGCTGCCGGCGCGCAGCATCGTGCTGTTGCACCCGTGCTGCCATAACCCAACGGGTGCCGATCTGACGAATGCCCAGTGGGACGGCGTGGTTGAGGTGCTGAAAGCGCGCGACCTGATTCCGTTCCTCGACATTGCCTACCAGGGCTTTGGCGCAGGCATGGAAGAAGACGCCTATGCGATCCGCGCGATTGCCGACGCAGGCCTGCCCGCGCTGGTCAGCAACTCATTCTCCAAAATCTTCTCTCTGTA
Organism: Kluyvera sp. Awk 3; assembly: GCF_028069715.1. Classification (NCBI taxonomy): domain Bacteria; kingdom Pseudomonadati; phylum Pseudomonadota; class Gammaproteobacteria; order Enterobacterales; family Enterobacteriaceae; genus Kluyvera; species Kluyvera sp. Awk 3. The sequence continues at coordinate 29,298 of NZ_JANEWH010000006.1, forward strand.
CGGCGAACGTGTCGGCGGTCTGTCGATTATCTGTGAAGATAATGAAACCGCGCTGCGCGTGCTGGGTCAGTTGAAGGCGACGGTACGTCGTAACTACTCCAGCCCGCCAAACTTTGGCGCGCAGATTGTGGCGGCAGTCCTCGGCGATGCTGAGCTGAAGGCGATGTGGCTGGCGGAAGTCGAAGGGATGCGTATGCGTATTCTGGAGATGCGTCATGCGCTGGTGAATGTGCTGAAAGAAGAGATGCCAGACGGCAATTTCGATTATCTGCTCAAACAGCGCGGGATGTTTAGCTACACCGGCCTGAGCGCTGCACAGGTTGATCGCCTGCGCGACGAGTTTGGCGTTTACCTGATAGCCAGCGGTCGTATGTGTGCGGCAGGGCTGAACAGTCGCAATGTTCAGCGCGTGGCAAAAGCCTTTGCTGCTGTAATGTAAGCGAGCACTCACTCTGGTCTGGAGGCCGATTCCGGGCCAGAGTCACTCTTCAACGCAAAGTGTGATCCCCCTGGTTTTTTCAGGATTAATCTTAGAAATCCCTTTCATTCGTACCCCTCAGACGGTAAGGTCGCCAGTGGCTTTCTTTGAAGTACCGCCCACTTTATTACAATAACGACTCGACGAATTAAGGGAAAATATGCGCAAGATCACGCAAGCTCTCAGTGCCGTCTGCTTGTTATTTGCACTGAATTCTACGGTGACGGCCCATGCGTCGTCGCCTTCTCCACTTTACCCCGGAACCGATGTTGCGAAGCTGGCCGAACAGGCGCCGATTCACTGGGTCTCCGTGGCGCAGATTGAAAATAGCCTGATGGGGCATCCGCCAATGGCGGTCGGTTTTGATATCGATGACACCGTGCTGTTCTCAAGCCCTGGCTTCTGGCGTGGGCAAAGAACCTACTCCCCGGACAGCCAGGATTACCTGAAAAACCCAGAGTTCTGGGAAAAAATGAACAACGGCTGGGACGCATTCAGCATCCCGAAAGAGGTCGCTCGTTCGCTGATTGCCATGCACGTTAAGCGCGGCGACAGCATTTACTTCGTGACCGGTCGCAGCCAGACTAAAACCGAAACCGTGTCGAAAACGCTGCAGGATGATTTCCTGATCCCGGGCGTTAACATGAATCCGGTGATTTTTGCTGGCGACCAACCGGGCCAGAACACCAAGACCCAATGGCTAAAAGAGAAGAATATCAGGGTGTTCTACGGTGATTCCGATAACGACATCACCGCCGCGCGTGAAGTAGGCGCCCGTGGTATCCGCGTCCTGCGCGCGTCTAACTCGACATACCGCCCGCTACCGCAGGCCGGTGCGTTTAACGAAGAAGTGATCGTTAACTCCGAGTACTAACGGCAAACCGTTATAGGCCAGATAAAGCGTTTACGCCGCCATCCGGCAATCTGCTCTATGCTGCCGGATGGCGCTTCGCTTATCCGGCCTACCATTCGCACCAATAAATGATGCTTTTTTAGTCAAAATCAGGCGCTGAGAGGTTTATCCTTTCGGCGTCTTGTTGCACACTGAGATGATGCTTTTCTGCACAAGGTGGCTCGCGAGACTAAGGGGTATAACAATGACCAGTTCGGATCTTCTGCTGTACTGCATGGCTAAACGTGGCGCGGAACAGAGCGTGCACAGTGACTGGAAAGCGACGCAGATTAAAGTCGCTGATGTGCTTTTTGCAATGGTAAAGGATGTGGAAGACCGCCCGGCGGTGGCGCTGAAAACCAGCCCCGAACTGGCAGAACTGCTGCGCCAGCAGCATAAAGACGTGCGCCCAAGTCGTCATCTCAACAAAGCGCACTGGAGCACCGTTTATCTCGACGGCTCGTTGCCGAATTCGCAAATTTACTATCTGGTGGACGCGTCCTATCAGCTGGCGGTGGATCTGCTGCCGGAAGCCGTCCGGCAGCAGATGTACTCGTAATTACTGCAACAGCGGTTTCAGGAAGCGCGCAGTATGTGAGGCTTCGCAGTTCGCCACCGTCTCCGGCGTACCGGAAACGAGGATTTCACCGCCGCCGCTGCCGCCTTCCGGACCGAGATCGACAATCCAGTCCGCGGTCTTAATGACGTCCAGGTTGTGTTCAATCACCACGATGGTGTTGCCCTGGTCGCGCAGCTGATGCAGCACTTCCAGCAGCTGCTGGATGTCGGCAAAGTGCAGGCCGGTGGTCGGCTCGTCGAGAATATAGAGCGTCTGACCGGTACCACGTTTTGATAGCTCGCGCGCCAGCTTCACGCGCTGGGCCTCACCGCCGGAGAGGGTGGTTGCCGACTGGCCGAGACGAATGTAGGTCAGGCCCACGTCCATCAGGGTTTGCAGCTTACGCGCCAGCGCCGGCACGGCATCGAAGAACTCACGCGCCTCTTCAATGGTCATATCCAGCACTTCGTGGATGGTCTTGCCCTTGTACTTAATCTCCAGCGTTTCGCGGTTATAGCGTTTGCCTTTGCACTGGTCGCACGGCACGTAGATATCCGGCAGGAAGTGCATTTCCACTTTGATCACGCCATCGCCCTGACAGGCTTCGCAGCGCCCGCCACGGACGTTAAAGCTGAAACGGCCCGGCGTATAGCCGCGCGAGCGGGATTCCGGCACGCCGGCAAACAGTTCACGTACCGGCGTAAACACGCCGGTGTAGGTGGCCGGGTTGGAACGCGGCGTGCGGCCAATCGGGCTCTGGTCGATGTCGATGACCTTATCGAAATGCTCAAGCCCCTGGACGTCGCGGTACGGTGCCGGTTCAGCGATAGTCGCGCCATTCAGCTGCGTCTGGGCAATCGGGAACAGCGTATCGTTAATCAGCGTTGATTTACCGGAACCGGAGACGCCGGTGATGCAGGTAAACAGACCCACCGGCAGCGTCAGGGTCACGTCTTTCAGGTTGTTGCCTGATGCCCCCGTCAGCTTCAGCACTTTTTCCGGATTAGCCGGAACGCGTTGTTTCGGCACTTCGATTTTGCGTTTGCCGCTCATGAATTGGCCGGTCAACGACTCTGGCACCGCCATAATGTCGTCAAGCGTGCCTTCGGCCACCACCTGACCGCCGTGGACACCGGCGCCTGGGCCAATGTCGATGACGTGGTCGGCGGCGCGAATCGCGTCTTCATCGTGTTCGACCACGATCACCGTGTTACCGAGGTTACGCAGGTGAATCAGAGTGCCAAGCAGGCGTTCGTTATCGCGCTGGTGCAGGCCGATGGACGGCTCATCAAGCACGTACATCACGCCCACCAGCCCCGCGCCAATCTGGCTCGCCAGACGGATACGCTGGGCTTCACCGCCGGAGAGGGTTTCTGCGGAACGGGAGAGCGTCAGGTAGTTAAGGCCAACGTTCACGAGGAACTTCAGGCGATCGCCAATCTCTTTCAGCACTTTTTCAGCGATTTTTGCCCGCTGGCCGGAGAGCTTCAGGTTATTGAAGAAGTCCATCGCATGGCCGATGCTCATGTCGGAGATGGTCGGCAGCGGCGTGTTTTCTACATAGACGTGGCGCGCTTCGCGACGCAGACGGGTCCCGTTACAGCTGGCGCACGGACGGTTGCTGATGAATTTTGCCAGCTCTTCGCGCACCGCGCTGGATTCTGTCTCTTTATAGCGGCGCTCCATGTTGTGCAGCACGCCTTCGAACGGATGGCGGCGCACGGAAGTATCGCCGCGATCGTTGATGTATTTGAATTCAATCGACTCTTTGCCGGAACCGTAGAGAATGGCTTTCTGCGCGGTGGCGCTCAGGCTTTGCCACGGCGCTTCCACGTCGAATTCGTAGTGGTCGGCCAGCGATTTCAGCATCTGGAAGTAGTAGAAGTTACGACGATCCCAGCCGCGAATCGCGCCGCCGGCCAGCGACAGCTCCGGGTTCTGGATGACGCGGTCCGGGTCGAAGTACTGCTGTACGCCCAGACCGTCACAGGTTGGGCAGGCGCCCGCCGGGTTGTTGAAGGAGAACAGGCGTGGTTCCAACTCGCGCATGCTGTAGCCGCAAATCGGGCAGGCGAAGTTGGCGGAGAACAGCAGCTCTTCCGCTTTCGGGTCATCCATATCGGCGACCACCGCCGTACCGCCGGAAAGCTCCAGCGCGGTTTCAAAAGACTCCGCCAGGCGCTGGGCGAGATCGTCGCGTACCTTGAAGCGGTCAATCACCACTTCAATGGTGTGTTTCTTTTGCAGCTCGAGCTTCGGCGGATCGGAGAGGTCGCAAACCTCGCCGTCGATGCGCGCGCGGATATAGCCCTGGCTTGCCAGGTTCTCCAGGGTTTTGGTGTGCTCGCCCTTACGCTCTTTAATGATCGGGGCCAGCAGCATCAGGCGTTTGCCTTCCGGCTGCGACAGCACGTTATCCACCATCTGGCTGACGGTTTGCGCTGCCAGCGGCACGTCGTGATCCGGGCAGCGCGGCTCGCCGACGCGCGCATACAGCAGGCGCAGGTAGTCGTGAATTTCGGTGATGGTGCCTACCGTTGAACGCGGGTTGTGCGAGGTCGACTTCTGCTCAATAGAAATCGCCGGCGACAGCCCTTCAATATGATCGACGTCCGGCTTTTCCATCAACGACAGGAACTGGCGCGCGTAGGCAGAAAGTGATTCTACGTAGCGGCGCTGTCCCTCGGCGTAGAGGGTGTCGAATGCCAGTGAGGATTTGCCAGACCCGGACAGCCCGGTCACGACGATCAGTTTGTCGCGAGGGATGACGAGGTTGATGTTTTTGAGATTATGGGTGCGGGCGCCCCGAACTTCGATCTTATCCATTCACCTTTCCCGGTAGAAGATACACGGCTTGCCTGGTTTGTTTGAAGGACAAACGGCAGAAACGGCTAATTATGACACAACTTAACCTGAATGAATATACAGTATAGGGACGCCGATTCAGGATGCCGATGAAAATTTGCATAGCGGTAAGATGTTTACTGGAATACGCCTCGCAGCTACCAAAATACCGTCTGGAAATGGTACACTCGCGCGTTTACACTTAATCAAGAATCGTATTCAGGAGAGACAATCATGGCCAGCAGAGGCGTCAACAAGGTGATTCTCGTCGGTAATCTGGGCCAGGACCCGGAAGTGCGCTACATGCCGAATGGTGGCGCAGTCGCCAACATTACGCTGGCTACTTCCGAATCCTGGCGTGATAAAGCGACCGGTGAAATGAAAGAGCAGACCGAATGGCACCGCGTTGTGCTGTTTGGCAAACTGGCGGAAGTGGCGGGTGAATACCTGCGTAAAGGCTCTCAGGTTTATATCGAAGGTCAGCTGCGTACCCGTAAATGGACCGATCAGTCCGGCGTTGAAAAATACACCACGGAAGTGGTTGTGAACGTGGGCGGCACCATGCAGATGCTGGGTGGCCGTCAGGGCGGCGGCGCACCGGCCGGTGGCAACATGGGCGGCGGCCAGCAGCAGGGCGGTTGGGGTCAACCTCAGCAGCCGCAGGGTGGCAACCAGTTCAGCGGCGGCGCGCAGTCTCGCCCGCAGCAGCAGTCCGCTCCGGCACCGTCTAACGAACCGCCGATGGATTTCGACGACGATATCCCGTTCTGATTTGCCGCCGTTTCGACGGCGCTCATCAGCACTCTCAAAACCCTGCCTCGGCGGGGTTTTTGCTTTTTTAATGCGCACCAACAGCCCACATCAGCACCGCTTCGGTGCGCGAATTGCCCCGCGTTAATCGCCATTTTTTGAACGTCATTCACATAACCATAAGATAATTAACAAAAATAACAATTGGCACGCTTTGTGCCTACATCCGTGTATACACACATGTAGGCAAGGTGCAGACGATGACTCAAATCCAATCAGCTAAATGTATGCAGGGCATGGCCGTTGCGCCGCATTCGCTGGCCGCCGAAAGCGCGGTCGCTGTTTTGCGTGACGGCGGCAATGCGGTTGAGGCGATGGTTGCTGCGGCGGCGACCATCGCGGTGGTTTACCCACATATGAACGGCATCGGCGGCGATGGATTCTGGTTAATTTCCCGGCCTGGCGAGGAGCCGGTGGCGATTCAGGCCTGTGGCTTTGCGGCGGAAAAAGCAAATATCGATTTTTATCGCCAGGCGGGCTACACGCAGGTTCCGGTGCGCGGCCCGCTGGCGGCCAATACCGTCGCGGGCACGGTTGGAGGCTGGGAGCGCGCGCTGGAGTGGGTGGGAGAGCGTACGGACAATGCGCCGCTGCCGTTAACGCGTCTGCTGCACGATGCTATTCACTATGCGCGCGAGGGAGTGCCTGTCACCTCCGGGCTGCACAAACAAATTACCGCGCGGTTGCCGCAGCTCGGTCAGTATCCCGGATTTTGCGGCTTGTTTGCGCCGGAAGGTCAGGCGCTCACCCCTGACGATTTACTGTTTCAGCCCGCGCTTGCCAATACGCTGGAACGCCTGGCAACCCATGGGCTTGGGGATTTTTATCATGGTGAGACCGCCCGCCTGATCGCCAGCGAACTGGAAGCCGCCGGGAGCTTGCTGCGGTTTAGCGATCTTGATGCTTATCGCGCGGCGCGGGTGAAGCCGCTGGCGCTGGAAACGGAGATTGGAACGGTTTACAACCTCCCGCCGCCGTCGCAGGGGCTGGTTTCGTTGCTGATTACCGGCATGATTGAGCAGCAGCGTAAAAAAGGCGCAATTGCCGACGAAACCGATTTTGTTCACCACTGTGTCGAAGCAACCAAGCTGGCGTTCACTCTGCGCGATCGCCATATCACTGACCCGGCCCACATGACGCTTGACCCACAGTCGCTGCTGACGGCAGACAATATTGCTCAGCTTAGCGCGCAGATTGTGCCCGACCGGGCTCAGGTCTGGGGCAAAGGGCGCGGGCCGGCGGATACCATCTGGATGGGCGTTATCGACGGCTCCGGCACCGCGGTCAGCTTTATTCAGAGCATCTATCACGAGTTCGGCAGCGCGGTGATCCTCGCCGATAGCGGCATCATCTGGCAAAACCGCGGCAGCAGTTTTTCGCTGGACCCGAGTGCCACCAACCCGCTTCAACCGGGGCGCCTGCCGTTCCATACCCTCAACCCTGGTTTAGCGAGGCTGGCCAACGGCGATGCGCTGGTGTACGGCAGCATGGGCGGCGACGGCCAGCCGCAAACCCTGGCGACCGTTTTTGACCGCATTCTCCATCAGAACATGACGCCTCAGGCGGCTATCGCCGCTCCGCGCTGGCTCTTAGGGCGCACCTGGGGCGAGAGCAGCGACACGCTGAAGATTGAAAGCCGCCTGAGAGCGGCGACTACCGACACCCTCAAACAGTACGGCCATGACGTCGAGATTTACCCCCCTTACGACGACCTCATGGGCCATGCCGGGGCAATCCTCCGGCATGGCAACGGCATGCTGGAAGGCGGAAGCGACCCGCGTAGCGACGGTGGCGTCGCCCGCTGGTAACCCAGCATTTTCCAACTGAAACATTCCTGGAATGACGCGGCGCGTAAAACGCGCCCGCTTTCTGGCGACATTTTTTCGTCTATTGGAGCGTAAAATGACCGTTCTCAGAGAACCTTTGGTGGCACCAAAATTTGGCAAATGGGCGCAGCTGGTGTTGGGGCTTATCTGTATGGCCTCTATCTCCAGCCCGCAGTATGTGTGGACGCTGCTGACTAAACCGCTGACCGAAAAGCTGGGCGTTGGCCTGCCGGAACTGCAGGTGACCTTTTCGCTGCTGATTATTCTGCAAACCTTCTTTTCTCCTTTCCAGGGACGTCTGGTTGAACGGTTTGGCCCCCGATTGCTGATCTCGATTGGCACGGTAATGGCCGGGATGAGCTGGGTGCTCTCCGCGCACATTAACGGCCTGATGGCGCTGTATCTGGTCTACGGCTGTATCGGTGGTTTGGGCACCGGGATTGTGTATATCGGTGTGGTGGGGCTGATGGTGAAGTGGTTCCCGCAAAACCGGGGCTTTGCCGCCGGCGCGGTGGCGGCAGGCTACGGCATGGGGGCGATTTTGACCACCTTCCCGATCTCGATTTCGCTGGGCAACTATGGCCTGGAGCAGACCATGACCGTGTTCGGCATCGTTTTCGCGATTGTCGGTCTGCTGGCCAGTCAGGGGCTGAGCCTGCCGCCCAACTCTACCGCGCAGCCCATCAGCCGAAACATCGTTCAGGGGACGCGTCAATTTACCTCGCGTGAAATGCTGCGCCAGCCGCTGTTCTGGCTGATGTTCGCCATGATGGCGATGATGTCCACTTCCGGGCTCATGGTGACCTCGCAAATGGCTATCTTTGCTGAGGATTTCGGCATCAGTAAAGCGGTGGTATTCGGTATGGCCGCGCTGCCGCTGGCATTAACCATCGACCGCTTTACCAACGGTCTGACCCGCCCGCTGTTCGGTTTTATTTCCGACCGCTATGGTCGTGAAAAGACCATGTTTATCGCCTTTGCCCTCGAAGGGGTGGCGATGACGCTATGGCTGGCCTGCCGGGAAGATCCGCTGCTGTTTGTGCTGCTCTCCGGGGTGGTGTTCTTCGGCTGGGGCGAAATTTTCTCGCTGTTCCCCTCCACGCTGACCGACACGTTCGGCAGCGAGCATGCCGCCTCGAACTACGGCTGGCTGTATATCTCGCAGGGGATTGGCTCGATTTTCGGCGGGCCGCTGGCAGCGCTGCTGTATCAGCACACTCAAGGGTGGCACGTGGTCTTTGGTTGCGCGATTACCCTTGATTTCATCACGGCGGGGCTGGCACTGTGGGTGCTGAAACCCTGGCGTGCGCGCTTTATTCGTCAGCACAGTTAATCGCGGAGCTCTTTATGACGTTCACGACATCGGAACCCACGCCGCTTCTTGCGCATTCGGAACGGGTATTTCTGCAGCTGCGGCAGGAGATTTATCAGTTCGTCCTGCTGCCAGGCGATCGTTTCACGGAGGTGGACATTGCCCGCCGCCTTGGGTGCTCCCGCACGCCGGTTCGCGAAGCGCTGCTATTGCTGCAAAACGAGGGGCTGGTCAGACGCTGCCTGCGTAACGGGTGGGAAGTTTTTCCCATTGATTTCGATGTCTATGAAGACCTGTACGAGACGCGCTCGCTGATTGAAGTGAATTCGGTGCGCAGTCTGTGCAGTTCGACGTCAGCGAAGGTGAACCGGGAGGTACTGACTGGGCTGAACGCTGTCTGGCGGGTTGCGCCGCAGGAGAGGCTGGCTTGCGATGATATTGCTGCGCAGGACGAACAGTTTCACCTTGCGCTAACCGAGGCGGCGGGTAATCGGGAGTTGACGGCGATTCTGACCAATATCACCAACCGCATTCGCATTATGCGGCGGCTCGATTTTGAATATGAAACCCGTGTTAACCAGACCTACAAAGAGCACGCGGAGCTGCTGGAAGCCATTGAACAGCGTGATGAAGCGCGCGCGGTCGCGCTGATCACGGCGCATATTCAGGACGCTTATCAGGGGGCCAGCACTATTACCCTGCGACGTCTGCAGGGGGTACGGGTCAGACAAATACCGTAACCGGGGCTAGCCGTTGTTTTTATCGGTGGCGGGCAAAATTGGCGGTTTCCCCGTCGCTGCCCGCTTCCGGTTCATCTCATCGAGAATCAGCCGATAGGCGATGTAATACTTATAGATGTTGCTCACGTAGGTGACCGTTTCGGCTCCAATCTTCTCGGCGGCGAGGTTTTCCACGTTACCAAACCAGATGTTGGGGTCAAAACCGCGCTTTTTCGTTTCCGTACGCAGACGCGCAATCCGTGCCGGGCCAGCATTATAAGAGGCGAAAGAAAACAGTGCCTTATCCAGCTGCGTCATCGGTTCGTCACCGTAGTAGCGGTCGATCATCCAGCGCATATACTTCACCCCGGCGTGGATATTCGGATCCAGTTGCTTAATATCGCCCACCTTCAATTCTTTGCCGGTGCTCGGCATCACCTGCATGACGCCAATTGCGCCAACGTGACTGCGCACTGACTGGTTCAGTCGCGACTCCTGATAACCCTGTGCCGCCATCAGCAGCCAGTCGACGTCATAACGGTCGCCGTATTTGCGAAAAATCTCGACCATCTTCAAAAACTTGCGCCGTTCTTTCTCCGCTGCGGCATTTTTGACGTATTTCGCGCTCTTCAGATAGCGCAGCAACAGGGTATTGCCCAGGGTGCTGCCCTGGCGGTTGTCTTTAATAAAACCGTTGAGCTTCGCCAGCAACTGCGGGTTATCTTTGCGCACCGCCCAGGCGATGTTGCCGTTATCGCGTAGCACAATATCTTCATGAACCTGGATCTTCGGGAACACCTGTTTCCAGAACAGCGCCTTATGGCGATCGACCACGATCAGCGGAATCAGCCCGGCGTTGAGCATTTCCAGCAGATCCTCGTCTTCCAGCGCTTCGGGGGCGGGCTTGATGACGATGTGCGGGAGAGAGGCTTTGGCAAAGCGCGCATTGAGGGCTTCAAGGCTTTCATAGTAGCTGGATGAACGACGGACAAAGACCGTCTTACCGGCGAGATCGTCCACGTTTTTCACCTGCGGTGACGCGGGGCCGGAGATCAGCAGTTCCTGAATATCGCTGTAAATTGGGTCAGTGAAAGCCACCTGCTGCTGGCGCGTTGCGGTGATCGTAAGATTGGCAGCGGCAATATCGCCCTTACCTTCGTTCAGGGCAGTAAAGAGATTATCGCGGGTTACCGGAACGAAGATAATTCGCACCTTGAGGTGGCGTTGCTTGAGCTTTTTCTCTTTGGCGAGCTGGGCATTCAGGCTGCGTTCAAATTCGGCGAAGATATCGTGGGTGGCCCCGCGCTGCTGGCCTTTATCGATAAAAAAGAAGGTCTTGCTGTAGGTGGTCAATACGCGAATGACCCGGCGGTCGAGCATGCCAGGCAGGTCGCCCTTCCAGGGCTGCATGATGCTCTCGATATTGACCTCAAGCGCGTCGGGTGAGTCCTCTGGTTGTACGGCGGCAAAAGCGGGGCCGGTCAACAGCAAGGCGCCCAGGCAGGCGGTGAGAAAACGGCGAAAAGGGATGGCGTTCATGGTGCGGCACTCCGCAGGGCGCATCCCTTTATTTTAGTCGAGCGACGCTAAAACACCCTGCAGGAGCAGGGCTTTTTCATGCGCTCAGCCGCCGCGATATTCAGGCAAAAAAAAACCCGACGCGTCGGGGTTTTTCTCAATCAGTACATGGCAACCGGCCATTCCGGCGGCGCCTGGCTCATCACTTCAACCATCACATCTTTGATGTTGTTGAAAATGGTGGCGATGTCCACCATCGTGATGCCCAGTAACCCGGTCGCAAACCAGCACGCCGCTGCGACACCCAGCATACCGCTGATGACCGCGAGACCGGCGTAGTCGGATTTACGAAATTGAATTTTCAGGGTACTGGCGAGAAACATCAGTACCGCGCTGGTTAACGGCCAGCGTAACAGTGCGACGCCTGCGGTAATGGAAACCATGAGATTTCATCCTCAGAGATAAACAACAAGTTGCCCTGACAGCACTTATTGATTGAGGCGCGAGGCGCTCAGGCTATCTGAAGGCATTCACAAATTGAATGAAACAGTGTTTTTGTTTCATCTCGATGTGTGAACTATATCACGTTTGTTGTTTTATTCACCAGAGGTAAACGCAGGATTTTTTGTCAACGCCGCGGCTCAGTACAGGCCGCGGCGAAGCGATGTTACGCGGAGATCTGATGGCGATAGTCCGTCGGCGTGCGGTCAAACTCGCGGCGGAATACGCGAGAGAAGGTCTGCTGAGAGACATAACCCAGATCCATCGCGATATCGAAGATGGGGCGCTGGGTGGTGCGCAGCGCTTCCGCCGCCAGTAACAGGCGCCGCTGGCGAATGTACTCGCCCAGCGTCTGGTGCATCACGGTGCGGAACATTCTTTGCAGATACCACTTCGAGTAGCCGGATTTTCTGGCCACGATGTCGATATTAAGCGGTTGATCGATATGTTCATCTATCCATTCAGTAAGAGTATGAATAATTTCCCGATGGGACATAAGGCTCTCCCCGTTGTCTATTTTCGCGTCGATTTCTTGTCTGGCGGCGAGTATAATTCCTCAAGTTAACTTGAGGTAAAGCGTATTATGGAAAAAAAATCGACCCGCATAAAATCGCTGCTAACGCCCGGTGAGGTAGCGAAACGAACGGGGGTTGCGGTCTCTGCGCTGCATTTTTATGAGAGTAAAGGGCTGATCCACAGCACGCGCAACAGCGGTAACCAGCGGCGCTATAAGCGTGATGTGCTGCGTTACGTGGCGATCATTAAAATTGCCCAGCGTCTTGGTATTCCGCTGGCGACGATCGGCGATTCCTTTAGCGTGCTGCCGGAAAACCACACGCTGGGGCCGCGCGACTGGAAGCACCTTACGACTCAATGGCGGGAAGAGCTGGATAAGCGCATTCACGCCATGGAGGCGCTGCGCGACCAGCTCGACGGCTGTATTGGCTGCGGCTGCATGTCGTTGCGCGACTGTCCGCTGCGTAACCCGGGCGATAAGCTGGGTGAAGAGGGCACCGGCGCGCGTCTGCTGGAAGACGAATAATCCTCCGCGATCCTCTCCCCGGGATTGCGACATTTTTGCCATAGAATTGTTGCTGGATTGCGCATAAACGATAACGTTTGCGCATGGGTTGGTGAATTCTTCATCGGTAATCGTTAATTTTCATAAACCAGGGCAAACTTCTGTTGAAAAAGGGGACATAAAAGCCAGATAATCGTTTGCCTCGGATTTTCGGACGCTTCTTATGCCGGAAATCCGCAGACCAACCTCATTACGCACCCGCGCAGATGAGGTATTCCGATTCTCGTTTTGTCTGCGCGGAGTTAATCGTTTGCTTTTTTGTGGCTCCCCTTTGCCGCGATGTAGCACATGGAGATGACGCTTAGCTGGCAGTGGATGTTCCACCACGCAGACGAACGAATGATAAAAACTCTCAGGGGATGTTTTCTATGTCTACGCCTTCAGCGCGTACCGGCGGTTCATTGGACGCCTGGTTTAAAATTTCTGCTCGTGGTAGCTCCGTTCGTCAGGAGATTGTCGCCGGTTTGACCACCTTCCTGGCGATGGTGTACTCGGTGATCGTGGTACCGGGCATGCTGGGTAAAGCCGGTTTCCCGCCGGCCGCCGTGTTCGTGGCGACCTGTCTGGTGGCCGGTGTGGGTTCTATCGTGATGGGGTTGTGGGCGAACCTGCCTTTAGCCATTGGCTGCGCCATCTCGCTGACTGCTTTTACCGCCTTCAGCCTGGTGCTGGGCCAGCACATCAGCGTGCCGGTTGCTCTGGGCGCGGTGTTCCTGATGGGCGTGCTCTTCACCATCATCTCCGCTTCCGGTATTCGTAGCTGGATCTTGCGCAATTTGCCGCAGGGTATTGCGCACGGCACCGGCATCGGTATCGGTCTGTTCCTGCTGCTGATTGCCGCCAACGGCGTCGGCATGGTGGTGAAAAACCCGCTGGACGGTCTGCCGGTCGCGCTGGGTCAGTTCGACAGCTTCCCGGTGGTGATGACGCTGGTGGGTCTGGCGATGATCATCGGCCTTGAAAAACTGAAGGTCCCGGGCGGTATTCTGCTGACCATCATTGGCGTGTCTATCGTCGGCCTGATTTTCGACCCGAACGTGCACTTCTCTGGCGTATTCGCCATGCCGTCGCTGAGCGATGACAATGGCAACTCGCTGATCGGCAGCCTGGATATCATGGGCGCACTGAACCCAATTGTTCTGCCGAGCGTGCTGGCGCTGGTGATGACCGCCGTCTTCGATGCGACCGGTACTATCCGCGCGGTTGCGGGTCAGGCGAACCTGCTGGATAAAGATGGGCAGATCATTAACGGCGGTAAAGCGCTGACGACTGACTCCCTGAGCAGCGTGTTCTCTGCCGTGGTGGGCGCCGCGCCGGCAGCGGTGTACATCGAGTCCGCAGCGGGTACGGCGGCAGGCGGTAAAACCGGTTTAACGGCGATCACCGTTGGCGTGCTGTTCCTGCTGATCCTGTTCCTGTCTCCGCTTTCTTACCTGGTGCCTGGCTATGCTACCGCACCGGCGCTGATGTACGTGGGTCTGCTGATGCTGAGCAACGTGGCGCGTATCGACTTCAACGATTTCGTTGACGCGATGTCCGGCCTGATTACCGCGGTGATGATCGTGCTGACCTGTAACATCGTTACCGGCATCATGATTGGCTTCGCAACGCTGGTTGTGGGCCGTGTGGTTTCGGGCGAATGGCGCAAGCTGAACATCGGCACCGTTATTATCGCGGTTGCGCTGGTGGTCTTCTATGCGGGCGGCTGGGCTATCTAAGCCTGACGTTTTGCCGATAAGAAAACCCGCCTGATGGCGGGTTTTCTGTTTATCGCCCTGCAGTGCGACGGGTTCGGACTTTTTTTCCATTTTCAGCCACGTCTCGTTTCCTTTTGCGTTACTCTGGTACGCGTATGATAAGAAGCACGACGCTTCATGTTTTGAATAATAAGACAACGCTGTAAACAGGGAACGCATGGAAATATTCTTTACCATACTCATCATGACCCTCGTGGTTTCGCTGTCCGGGGTGGTTACACGCGTACTGCCCTTCCAGGTTCCACTACCTTTAATGCAAATCGCCATCGGTGCGCTGCTGGCCTGGCCTACCTTCGGTTTGCACGTTGAATTTGACCCTGAACTCTTCCTCGTGCTGTTCATCCCGCCGCTGCTGTTTGCCGATGGCTGGAAGACGCCGACTCGCGAGTTTATCGAGCACGGCAGGGAGATCCTTGGCCTGGCGCTGGCGTTAGTGCTGGTGACGGTGGTCGGGATTGGCTTCCTGATCTACTGGATTGTTCCCGGCATTCCGCTGATCCCCGCTTTTGCGCTGGCGGCGGTATTGTCGCCAACCGATGCCGTGGCGCTTTCCGGCATTGTGGGGGAAGGGCGCATCCCGAAAAAAATCATGGGCATTTTGCAGGGCGAGGCGCTGATGAACGACGCCTCCGGCCTGGTGTCGCTGAAGTTTGCCGTGGCTGTCGCGATGGGCACAATGGTCTTTACCGTTGGTGGCGCGACGGTAGAGTTCCTGAAGGTGGCAATTGGCGGCATCCTTGCGGGCTTCGTGGTGAGCTGGCTGTACGGCCGCTCAATGCGTTTCCTCAGCCGCTGGGGCGGCGATGAACCGGCTACGCAGATCGTCCTGCTGTTCCTGCTGCCGTTTGCCTCATACCTGATTGCTGAACATATCGGCGTTTCCGGTATCCTGGCGGCGGTGGCGGCGGGGATGACCATTACGCGTTCCGGCGTGATGCGCACCGCGCCGTTGGCCATGCGCCTGCGCGCCAACAGCACCTGGGCGATGCTCGAGTTTGTGTTCAACGGCATGGTCTTCTTGCTGTTGGGCCTGCAATTGCCCGCGATTCTTGAGACGTCGTTGGTGGCGGCGGAGGCCGATCCGAACGTCGAAACCTGGATGCTGTTTACCGATATCATCCTGATTTACGCGGCGCTGATGTTGGTACGCTTCGGCTGGTTATGGACGATGCGCAAGCTCAGCCAGCGCTTCCTGAAAAAGAAACCGATGGAATTTGGCTCCTGGACGACCCGCGAGCTCTTGATTTCCTCGGTGGCGGGGGTGCGCGGTGCGATAACCCTCGCCGGTGTGCTGTCTATTCCGCTGCTGCTGCCGACGGGCGAAGCCTTCCCGGCGCGTTATGAGCTGGTGTTTCTCGCCGCAGGGGTGATTCTGTTCTCGCTATTTGTGGGCGTGGTGGCGTTGCCGATTTTACTGCGTCATATCGAATCCACCGACCACGTGCAGCAGCGTAATGAAGAGCGGCTGGCACGCGCGGCGACGGCGGATGTGGCGATTGTCGCCATCCAGAAAATGGAAGAGCGTCTGGCGGCGGATAGCAACGAGAATATCGATAACCAGCTGCTGACCGAGGTCAGTTCACGCGTCATTGGTAACCTGCGCCGTCGCGTCGACGGGCGTAACGATGTGGAAACGTCGATGCTGGAAGAGCAGCTTGAACGGCGTTTCCGCCTGGCGGCGCTGCGCTCCGAGCGCGGGGAGTTGTACCATCTGCGCGCGACCCGGCAGATCAGTAATGAGACCTTGCAGAAGCTGCTGCACGATCTCGACCTGCTGGAAGCGCTGTTAATCGAAGACGCGTAATACGGATAAAGCGTGTGCCGACCAGTTCCCTCTCCCCTATGGGGAGAGGGTGCGCACCGTGCCTAAACTTCTACTCCGGCAGCTTAAACCCCTCACAGCACTTCAGCCATGCCTGGGCGCTGTGAGACAAATAGACCCCTTCCCGCCAAATCATCCCCAACTGCCAGCGCAGCTCGCTTTCCAGCGGCAGCCAGCGCAGCGTTTTTTCATCCAGCTTGCGGCAAATCGGCTCCGGCAGAATCGCCACGCCGACGCCCGCCTGCACCATCGCCGCCAGAAAGTCCCACTGTCCGCTGCGTACTGCAATACGCGGCTTAACGTCATGGCGAGCAAACAGCTGCATCAGCTGGCGGCTGAGGGCGAAATCTTCGTTATAAATCAGCAACGGATGTGCGGCTAACTGCGTCGGCGATACCGACGTTTGTTCCAGCCATTCGCCGGAGCGGGGCACCAGCACGCACAGCGGGTGGCTGAACAGCGGCAGGGTCGTCAGCGCGCTTTCCTCTTCAACCGGCAGCGCGGTCATTGCCAGATCCAGCTCGCCGTTCATCACCGCCTGCTGCACCGTCAGGCCGCCAAATTCGGAGATTTTCAGTTCGACGCCCGGGTAGCGCTGGCGGAACAGGCCGATCGGCCCCGCCATGAGCATGCCGACCATGGGGGGAATACCAAGGCGCAGCACGCCCTTGTTGAGGTGGTTAATATCGCTCAGCTCGGCCTCCAGCTGGCGGAATTCATCAAGAATGGCCAGCCCGCGCTCAAATACCACTTGTCCGGTATCGGTCATCAACAGCTTGCGGCCGTCGCGAATCAGGAGGGTACAGTTCAGCTCATCTTCCAGGTTTTTGAGCATCTTACTGATTGTTGGTTGCGTAACGTAGAGTTTCTCCGCCGCCCGGGTAAAGCTCTGCTGGCGAACGACTTCAACAAAGTAGCGCAGCGTTCTTATGTCCATGATTATGCCTCTAAACTATGCTACCGATGAGTTTAATTCATTTCTGTCATCATCGCGGCCTCACTATACTGTGCGCCTGTGATTTTTTCTGGACATTCCTCCATGGCTGAGGCCTTAGGGCGTGTTGTGCCCTCCGTGTTAAACCGTCTGCAGGTGCCGGTGCAGGTTGTACTGTACGCCGGGCTGTTTGTTTTCGCTGAATATCTGGTGAGCTGGTGGCATTTGCCGCTGCCTGCCAATCTGGTCGGTATGGTGCTGCTGCTGGCGCTGATTGTTTGCCACGTGGTGCCGCTCAAATGGGTTCGCGCGGGCTCACGCTGGCTGCTGGCCGAGATGCTGCTGTTCTTTGTCCCGGCGGTGGTCGCGGTGGTGAATTACGCTCAACTGCTGATGGTCGACGGCTGGCGAATTTTCCTCGTTATCGCGCTGAGTACCATGATGGTGCTGGGAGCAACGGCGTGGGTGGTCGACAAAGTGTATCGCTACGAACTGAAGCGGATGCGTAATGAATAATTTTCAGCTGAGCGTCCTGTGCCTGGTGATTACCCTGGTACTCTATTTTGCCAATAAGCGCCTGTACCGCCGCTTTCGTAAGCTGCCGCTGATGCCGCTGGTGCTCACCCCGGTGCTGCTGGTGTTAATGCTGGTGTTTGGCCATATCTCCTACCAGAACTATATGGGGGAAGCCCACTGGCTGCTGTGGCTGCTGGGGCCGGCGACTATCGCCTTTGCTGTGCCGGTGTATGACAATCTGGCCATTATCAAACGCCACTGGATGTCGCTCTCTGCTGGGGTGATCACGGCGACGGTCGTGGCGGTGACCAGTTCGGTGTGGTTGGCGCGGCTGTTTACCCTGTCGGATGAAATCCAGCGCAGCCTGGCGGTGCGTTCCATCACCACGCCGTTTGCACTGGCGGCAGCGAAATCGCTTGGCGGTCAGCCGGAGCTGGTGGCGTTGTTTGTGGTGGTCACCGGCGTGTTCGGTATGGCGATTGGCGACGTGCTGTTTTTACGGCTTTCCATTCGTGAAGGGATGGCGAAGGGTGCGGGCTTTGGCGCAGCGTCGCACGGCGCGGGGACCGCGCGTTCCTACGAGCTGGGCCCGCAGGAAGGCGTGGTGGCCAGCCTGGTGATGATGCTCTCCGGGGTGGTGATGGTGCTGGTGGCCCCGTTGGTTGGCTGGATTATGTTTTAAGGCTTAACGGGTCACGCGCCGCACAATCCGTTCCACCTGCTGGCGGAAGTCGGCGGCGACCTGCGCCGGCGTTTGCTTGCCCATGTCGAGTTTTTCACGCG
Source organism: Kluyvera sp. Awk 3 (assembly GCF_028069715.1). NCBI lineage: Bacteria > Pseudomonadati > Pseudomonadota > Gammaproteobacteria > Enterobacterales > Enterobacteriaceae > Kluyvera > Kluyvera sp. Awk 3. Next base: position 47,650 of record NZ_JANEWH010000006.1, read on the forward strand.
CTGACGTGAACTGGTCGATCACCTGCAAATCCTCAATAAACGGCGTAGCGACGACGGTGGTATGGAGCGACTGCGCCTGGCGTAGCCCGGCGACGACCGGATCGTTCGGGTCAATCACGCCTTTCTCGGTTAATAGCATTTCCGCCGCTTTATTCAGCGGAATGCCGCGCTCCAGCCCCAGCGCTTCCACCGACTGCGGATCGCTGACCAGGAAATTTAGCAGTATCGCCGCCTCTTTCGGATGCTTCGTCGATTTCGCTACTGAGAACATCTGCGACGTTTTGAAGTAGACGCCCGACTCTTCCGTCCCTGGCTGCATCACATAGTCGCCCAGCACCAGCTTCGCCGGCGGCGTCATGTTGTTGGCAAACATGCGAATGGTGATATTCCACGTGAACAGACCGCCCCATTCGCCGTTTATCCACGGCTTCATCTCATACAGATTGCCTTTGCCGTAGGAGGAGAGTCTTTTTGGCGCAGGCAGCACGTGGTCGTCGCTCAGGCGCTTGACGAAGCTGAATGCCTCACTCCACTCCGCATCGTTCCAGGTAAATTTGCCGTCGCTGTTAAACATCGGTTTCTGATGCTTCTGCATCATGTAAGCGTTGAGCAGGAGAATCACATCCTGATCGACCATGGTGTAGGGATAGTAGTTGTCGCCGAGCTTCTGCTGGAACACCTTTCCGGCGGCAAAAAACTCATCCCAGGTTTTTGGATACGCCAGCCCGGCCTTTTTCCAGGTCACGTCGTTATAGTAAAACACCGGCGCATTGACAGAAATCGGCAGGCCGTTGAGCTTGCCTTTGACGGTGGTGGACTGCAGATCTTTGGCCTGATACTGGCTGAAATCGAGCTCGTCTTTAAGCTTATTGAGGTCGTAATAGCCTTCACCGTTTTTGGAGAAGATGATCAGCCACGGCCAGTTGGTCTGCATCACGTCCGGCTCGGTGCCGCTTGCCATCTGGGTGGTCAGGCGCGAAAGGTGCCCGTCCCAGCCGGTATATTCGGCTTTCACTTTGATATCGGGATATTTTTTCTCGAAGGCTTCCAGCGCCTTGAGGGTCGCCTGGTGGCGGCTATTGCCTCCCCACCACGACATGCGCAATTCGACGGGCTGTTGTGCCCAGGCAGAGGTACAGGAAAATAACAGTGACGCGATAACACCTGATGCGATTTTATTCATTATTGTCTCCGGGACAGAGGCAGAAATCGTGTTATGAAACAGGTGAGTAACTGCAAAATACTGACCAGTCGCTTCGGCGCGGCTGTCTGCCGCGCCGGAATGCGCTTTAGCGTTTCGCCAGACGGGAAACCAGTTCGAACTCCTTAAAGTTCACCGGGCGCTGTTGCTGCATGGAGATATTGCCCGCGATACCGGTGAGAATGGACATCGCCCCCGCGCGATGGTCTGCCGCGCGCTGTAGCGGGTCGTTGCCCGGTTCGCCGAACAGGTCCGCCAGCATGGCGTTGTCGCCGCCGCCGTGACCGCCTTCGCCCAGGCTGAACTCCGCTTTCCAGGGTTCGGCGAACATCGGGAAGACGGTGATATCGCACTGCTCCAGGCTGCCTTCGTTTTCGCGCTTGCCGCCGGCGTTAACGTAGGATTTCTCGACGATTTTCATCTCCAGGCGGCCTTCGGTGCCGTTAAACACCACGTTCAGCCCTTCCCACGGCAGGTAGGCGTTCAGCGAGTAGGTGAGCTGCACCTGGTTCTGATACTTCACCAGCACCGACATGGTGTCTTCGATGGTAATACCATCGCTGAACACGCTCTGGTCACGGAAGTAGTTATCTTCATGCTCGGCGTCGAGATACAGCGCCTTCAGTTGGGCGTTGTCCGCCATATTCAGCGCGAACGGGTCGTCCTTCGCTTCGGCATAGCCGTGGGCGCGGGGGTAGAATTGAGTCACGCCGCGTTTTTCCGCGTTCTCCTTGCCGTAGAACTGCAGACTGCCCTCGGCGTAAACGCGCTCAGGGTAGCTGGCCAGCCAGAAGTTCATCAGGTCGAAATGGTGAGTCGATTTGTGCACCAGCAGGCCGCCGCTGTTGCGTTTTTCACGGTGCCAGCGACGGAAGTAGTCCGCGCCGTGCTCGGTGTTGAGCAGCCACTCGAAGTGAACGGAGGTCACGTTGCCGATCGTGCCCTGCATCAGCAGTTCGCGCACCTTACTGTGGTGCGGCGCGTAGCGGTAGTTAAAGGCCACGCGCACCGTGTGCCCGCTCTCCTCGATGGCGTCCAGAATGCGCAGCGCGCGCTTCTCGTCGATGGTCATCGGTTTTTCGGTGATCACGTCACAGCCCGCGTGCAGCGCGCGGACGATGTAATCATCGTGGGTGCGGTCCATGGTGGTGACGATGACGATATCCGGGCGAGTCTCGCGGATCATCTCTTCAAACTGCGCCGCTTTCCAGGTGGAGACCGGTTCGGCTCCTTCTTTTTGCAGCAGCGTATTGGCGTAGTTCATACGAGTTTGGTTAGTGTCGCAAAAGGCGACCATCTTCGCATTCTCGCGCCATTGCCCGCCAATAGCGGAAATATATAAACCGGCACGACCACCAGTACCGACCAGCGCATATTTTTTCATGACATCCTCGATTATGATAAGCACATATTTATTTGCAGGGTGAGACGATGAAACGTATTCCACATCAATTGATGGAGCTGAATAGCACCTTTATCTGGCACTGGCCCTGGTTTATTCAGGGAGTGAAAAGTGCGAAACAGCACGGTTTCACTGGCATCATCCTGCACCAACAGGAACTGCTTTCTATTCTTGCGACGCCCTCGCCGTTAAGTCTGAAACTGAACGTCGAGAACCTTATTCATCAGCAAAATTACGCGTTGCAGTATTTAAAACGCGTCGATCGTTATCTGGCAGAAAATAACCTTTCGTTCTGGCTGCAGGGAGAAGCGGCTCCCTCTGACGACATTATTAAGCGCAAATTCCCCGAGCTGGCTTTTGATGAAAAAAGCGCGCCGGATTTCTGGCAACATTTCTATGCCGCGATATTTTCGCCGCTGCTTCCCGCACTGCCGCATTTAAGCGGCGTAGTGCTTGGCTTAACGACGCCCGCCTTTCAAACGGCAGGCTGGCAGCAGGGGCTGTATAGCGTATGGAGCCAGCTGCGCAGCTTTGGCAAAAAGCTGGTGCTGCGCGATTTCATTGATGACAGCTGGCCGCGCCAGCAGCTGGCGACGGTACTCTCATCTTTGCCTGATGATGTCCGCGCCGCCGTTAAAGCGACCGAAATCGACTATCATCCCGGCTTTGCCAACCATCCTCACATCGTCGCGCTGCCAGGCCATAAAAAGTGGATCGAATACGACCTTGTCGGCACGGGCTACGGCTGGACGGCGCTGCCCTGCTATCTGGCGGACGAAATCAGCGGCCGCCTGAGCTGGGCCATCAGCGCCACCGGCAACGAAGTGGAGGCGATTACTTCCCGCGTTAGCTGGCAATGGATGCCAGACAGCCGGGTGATGGATTCAGCGAATAGCATCAATCTGCTGGGCCTGATGGCGGCTAACCAGACCACCGATGGCGCTACGCTGTCGGTCTTCGATCGCTGGGCCGAGCAGCGGCAGCTGCGCTTTCGCGCCATCCAGGACCGGCAACGGCTCGCGTCGCTGTTTTACTCCAGCTACGACTGGCTGTGTAAAACGCCTAACCTGCTGGGCCGACGTCTGCATTATCAGAGCCAGGTGCCGGACAGTGTCTCTCAGGCGCAGCAGGTACTGCATATGGACACCCGCAGTGCCAACTGGCTCCAGGCCTGGCAACCGCTGATACCGGCGGACGATCCCGCGCAAGGTCAGGAGCAACGGCAGCTCATCCGTCTGGAAAAAGAGGCCGCCTGTTTCCTTGCGGCCAACGCGGTACAAACGCTGCGCGAAATCATGCCGCGTATTACCTGCCCTGACGATTCGCTGGAACTTTTGTTCGCCGCCTGGCGCAACGCGGAAGTCTATAGCCAGATGTTCTCACGGGTGACCAGCGCAATGGTCGATCTGCTATGGCGCGATCGTTACGGCGATGATTCGCTGCCTGCTGATGTGCTGATTCAACATCAGAGCCAGCTTCTGCGCTATGTCGATACGCTGGAACGCTGGCTGACGTCACCGCCTGCCGGGAGCCCGCTGTTTCTGCCGCTGTTATTAAGCCCTCAACGTCTGGCCCGCTTTGCGCGCAGCCTGACCGAGTCCGAATACACTCAGCATAAAAAGTGAGGACTGAAATGTCGCGCATCGGCGGGGTACACAGCGGCGATTCGCGATAACAGGCGGTAAAAATGAGGTGTTGGTCACGATAGGTAAAAATTTAAGGTGATCAACATCATCTTTTCCCCTTTGTTAATCGTGATAGCGGTCACCTGACTCCGATATTTTTGTGACCTTGATCAGCGCGCCGATTTCCTGAGAATGCGTTCGGCCCGGTGGACAAATTCATCTGCCGCTTGCTCCGGTGTCTGCCTGCCGTAATCCATGTTTTCGCGGGCGGCGACAAACAGCGCGAGGATCTGAAAATCCTCCATCATTGGCGTGGCGCGCTGGTGGCTACCAAGCGCGACAGCCTGATTTAGCCCGGCGACAATCGGGTCCTGCGTATTGATGGTGCCGTTATCCGTCAGCGTTTTCACGGCGATTTTGCTCAGTGGAATGCCGCGCTCCAGCGCTAACGTGGTAACGGCCTGTGGGTCATTAAGCAGGTAGTTGAGCAGCATCGCCGCCTCTTTCGGGTGCCTGGTGTGACGGCTGATGGTGAACATTTGCGACACTTTAAAGTAGATACCCGCCTCCTTTGCCCCCGGCAGCATCAGATGCGGGCCGAGCGCCAGCTTCGCGGGTGGCGTCAGGTTACTGACGTAGGCGCGAATCACAATATTCCAGGTGTAGGCGCCGGCCCACTCTCCTGCAATCCACGGTTTCATTTCATGAAAGGTGCCTTTGCCAAATGAGGCGACATATTTCGGCCCCGGAATCACGTGCTCGTCGACCAGCCGCTGAATAAAGCGGAAGGCTTCACGCCACTGCTCTTGATTCCAGGCAAAATGGTAGCCATCGTCGGTGAACATCGGCGTATTGTACTTCTGTGTCATGTAGCTGTTGATCATTAGCATGACGTCCTGGTCGACCAACACCAGCGGGTAGTAGCGGTCACCGAGCCGCTGCTGGAAGATTTTTCCGGCGGCGAAAAGGTCGTCCCAGGTTTTCGGATAGGGAAGGCCCACCTTGCGCCAGGTTTCGGTGTTGTAATAGAACACGGGGGCATTAAGCGAGATGGGCAGGCCGTTGAGTTTGCCGTTAATGGTGGTGGACTGTAAATCCTGCGCCGAAAACTGGCTGAGATCGATAACCTCTTTCAGCGCGTTGAGGTCGTAATAACCGTTCCCGTCGCGGGAAAAGAGCGACAGCCACGGCCAGTTGGTCTGCATGACGTCCGGTTCAGTGCCCCCCGACATTTGCGCTGACATTCGCGCCAGGTGCCCGTCCCAGCCGGTATTTTCCGCTTTTACCGTGATTGACGGGTAGCGTTTCTCAAACGCCTCCAGCGCGGCGTTGGTTTGCTGCTGCCGGGCTTTACCGCCCCACCATGACATGCGCAGTACAACGTTATCTGCGCAATGGACAGGGAAAACGGTGCCCAGCCCGGCGAATATAAGACATATATATAAGAGTCCTGTTTTCATTCTGTTGGGTTCCATTTAAATTGATAAAGTAATTAAATTGGATTTCATGTATTTGTTGAAAAAATAAATTTTGCAGATTTTCGTTTAGCATAAATGGTCAGTTGAAAATTAAATGGTTGGCGACGAAATAGTTATGTTCTGAGCCGGTGGGTGTTTTACTTATGGATTTATGGTCACGAAATTAAAATATTTATTGTGATGGCGCTCAGCGTGAGGCAAGAGAAAGTTGTGATATTGGTCGTTATATCGAAAATGAAATGTGACCGTTAACGACCTTTGACAATAATCACGTTATTTCTGTCGTGGCTCACAGATTTTACTATTTCAAACTTATCTACTGCATTCGATTCTCTCCCTTCTTATATAAAGGACTATCGCATGCTCAGCTTTGATGAAAAATTGCTGCGTGATATTGACTATCAGCTGCAAAAAATAAACGAGAATATCTACACGCCGCGAAGCACATTAACGGTCGAGGGCTTTATCACGCCAGAACCGGTGCCTTTTACCCAGCGCCATCAGGGAGAGCCGCACGTGTTTCGCCTCGGTGAGCGCTGGGGCAAACTGTGGGACTGCGCGTGGGTGAACGTACGAGGTGTGGTACCGGAAAGGATATCGGAAGACGAGGTGGTGATATTGTTCGACTGCGGCGGCGAGGCGCTGGTTGTCGAAGCCGACGGCACGCCGCGCAGGGGGTTGACCAACGTGGATTCCACCTTTGAACCCAGCCTTGGACAGGCGGGGAAAGTGGTGCTGCAACTGGATGGCGCGCGCGAGATCGATCTGTGGCTGGAACTGGCCTGCAACGATCTTTTTGGATCGCTACGTAGCGGCGTGCTGGCGCAGGCGCATATCGCAACCTGCAACGTGCCGCTGCGCGATCTGTATTACGACGCCTGGGTGCTGGCCGATCTGCTGAAGTGCCTGGAACGATCCTCCGCCCGTTTTAAGCGAGTGCTGGTGTGCCTGAGCGAAGCGCTCAACGGGCTGACTTGCTACACCGCCGATGCGGTGGCGGCCTGTCGGCAGGCGCTGGCGGTCGAACTGCTGAAGCAAGGCGGCGACCCGACGCTCAGCGTCGTCGGCATCGGTCATGCGCATATCGACCTCGCCTGGCTGTGGCCGATTCGCGAAACCAGGCGCAAAGGTGGGCGGACCTTCGCCACAGCGCTGGATCTGTTAGCGCGCTACCCGGACTATCACTTTGGCGCCAGCCAGCCGCAGCTGTTCCAGTGGGTTAAAGAGGATTACCCACAGCTCTATGCGCGGGTGCAGCGTCAGGTGCGGGAAGGGCGCTTTGAAATTCAAGGGGATATGTGGGTTGAGGCCGATACCAACGTCCCCTCCGGCGAATCACTGGTGCGGCAATTCCTTTACGGACGGCAATTCTTTCTGCGCGAATTTGGCCGCGCTACGCAGATGCTGTGGCTGCCGGACGTCTTCGGTTACAACGCCAACCTGCCACAGATTATGCAGAAGTCTGGTATTGACTACTTTATGACGCAGAAGCTGTCGTGGAACGAGCATAACGCCTTTCCCCACCATACCTTTATCTGGCACGGCATTGACGGCAGCGGCGTGCTGGCGCATATGCTCCCGGAAGAGACCTACAATGGCCCAGCGGCGCCACGCAGCATCCGGCGTATTGAAACGTCCTACCATGAAGCGGGGGTATGCGATAAGGCGCTGATGTTATTTGGTATTGGCGACGGCGGCGGCGGCCCCGGCGAAGAGCATCTGGAGCGGCTGCGGCGAATGAAAAATCTCAGCGGTATTGCGCCGGTCACACAGGGTTATGCCATCGACTTTTTCCACCATATCGCGCAGGGCCGTGAGCGTTATCCTCACTATCACGGCGAGTTGTATCTGGAAAAACATCAGGGGACGTTGACGACGCAGGCGCGAAATAAGTGGTTCAATCGTAAGCTGGAGAACGCGCTACGTGAGCTTGAGCTGGTAGCCAGTCGCCGATGGTTTCACGGTGAAGGGGACTATCCTGCTGCACGGCTTGACGCGATCTGGCGCGAAATGCTGCTGTATCAGTTCCACGATATTCTCCCTGGCTCATCCATTACGCGGGTGTATGACGAATCCGTTGACCGCTATCAAACGCTGCTGGCAGAGGTCGAACAGCTGATTCGCGCCAACCTGACGCAGCGCGGCGCGTTTGTCATTCATAATCTGAGCGGTTTCGATCGCGAGGAGTGGCTGATGCTGGCGGATACGCCGATGCGGGTGGCCGTTCCGGCATTTGGCTATCGGGTCATTGATGAAGCCGTAGCTGCGGTGTTGCCGGATATTATTGCGCAGCCGCAGCGTCTGGAGAACGACCTGCTGCGAGTCGACTTTAACACGCAGGGGCATATTGTGGCGCTGGTGGATAAACAGGCCGGGCGTTCGTTGCTGCAGCCTGACACGGTCGGCAATCGGCTGGCAGTGTATGACGATATCTGCGGCAACTGCTGGGATATCGATATCACCTATCGCCAACGTGAACCGGACTGCTTTGCACTGGTGGACACGACGGCCTATCAGGAAGGCGCGGCGGCGGTGGTTGAACAGCACTATCGCTACGGCCACTCCACCTTAACGCAGAAAATCAGCCTGTTGCCCGGCAGCAAGCGGCTGACCTTTGAGACCCGTGTCGACTGGCATGAAAGCGATAAAATGTTGCGTACCGCTTTCGCCGTTAAGGTGTTGAGCGAACGCGTCAGCTGCGATATTCAGTTTGGCAAAATCCAGCGTAGCGCCCGCGTTAACAACGTCTACGATGCGGCGCAGTTTGAAATCTGCGCGCATAAATGGATTGACTATTCGCAACCGGACTACGGCGTGGCGCTGCTCAACGACAGCAAGTATGGGCATTATGCCAAAGACGGCGTGCTGGATCTGAACCTGCTGCGCTCGCAGCGTTACCCGGGGGAGAACGCTGACGCCGGCGAGCACCGTTTTTCCTACGCGCTGTTCCCGCACTGCGGTGATGAAGTGGTGGGACTGGTTAACCGGGAAGCGTATCTGTTCAACAATCCGCTGCGAGTATGCACTGGCGAGAAGGGGCAGCCAGAGGCGAGCGGCGCGTCGTTTATCGCCTGTGACTCGCCGCATATCTGCCTGGAGACGGTGAAGCGCGCGGAGAACGCGGACGCGCTGGCGCTGCGCGTCTACGAGTTTGACGGTGTACAGGCGACGACGACGGTCCAACTGCCGGACGGTATTTCGCGCTGCTATATTGCCAACCTGATGGAGGTGGTAGAAGAGGAGATTGCCGTGGCGGAGGGCTGCGTGACGCTGACGTTTACGCCGTTTGAGATTAAAACGCTGCTACTGATGCGGTCGTAAGCGCGTTTAAAAATGGGGGGAGGAGTATTCGCCTTCCCCCTTAAAAGGGGGGCGCAAAACGCACGTACTCCAAACGCCCCCCCGTTTCCCTTTGAGGTGACACCAACGTCGCTAACTCCGCGCTGCAGACCGCTTCATCAATCGCTCAGCCTTGGCGACAAAGTCATCCGCCGCCTGATCCGGCGTCATCCTGCCGTAGTCCATATTCTGCCGCGCCTCCTGGAAGAAGGACTGCATTTTTTGATCTTCCATCCACGAGGTTGCCGTTGATTCCGAGGTAAGCTTCTGCGCCGTTTTAAACCCGGCGACGGAGGGATTTTCATCGGTCAGGGTGCCGTCGTCGGTCAGCGTTTTCACCGCTATTTTGCTCAGCGGAATGCCGTTTTCCAGCTTGATGGCGGCAATCGCCTGCGGATCGTTAAGCAGGAAATTCATCAGTTTCGCCGCCTCTTTTGGATGCTTTGTGTCTTTGCTGATGGCATAGGTCAGCGACACTTTGAAGTAGGCGCTGGCGTTGGTGGCGCCGGGGTACATCACATAATCGCCCAGCACCAGCTTCGCCGGTGGCGTCAGCTTTGGCGCGTAGTACTGGATCACCACGTTCCAGGTGTAGGTGCCTGCCCATTTGCCGTCCTGCCAGTATTTGGTGTCGATAAAGTCAAATTTGCCGAATGAGGCCAGGTATTTTGGGCCGGGGATAACGTGGTCGCTTACCAGCCGCTGAATAAAGCGGAAGGCTTCACGCCACTGCTCTTGATTCCAGGCAAAGTGATTGCCGTCGGGGGTAAACATAGGCGTATTGTATTTCTGTGACATATAGCAGTTCACCATCAGGAACGTATCCTGATCGCCAAAGATAAGCGGGTAATACTCATCGCCGAGCTTTTCTTTAAACACTTTCCCTGCGGCAAAAAGGTCATCCCAGTTTTTCGGGAAGGCCAGCCCGGCTTTTTTCCAGGTTTCGGTGTTGTAATAAAAACCCGGCACGTTGAGTGAGATCGGAATGGCGTTCAGCTTGCCGTTAATGGTGGTCGACTTTAACTCTTTGGCCGGGTATTGGCTCAAATCAAAGGTGTCGCTGAGCGTGTTGATATCGTAAAAACCGTCGCCGGTGCGGGAAAATATCGGGAACCAGGGCCAGTTAATCTGCATCACGTCCGGGGCAATACCACCGGATATTTGCGTGGTCATCCGCTCCAGATAGCCGTCCCAGCCCATATATTCGGCGTTCACTTTAATGCCTGGGTTGCGTGCTTCAAATGCCTGTAGCGCGTTAAGCATCACCTCGTGCCGTGATTTTCCGCCCCACCATGACATTCTTAGCGTGACGTCCTGCTGGGCGAAGGCGACGCTGGTCGCCAGCAGACTACTCATTCCTATTACGCTGGCACAGATTAGACGTTTCATGAATTATTGCTCCTGTAGGATAGGCGAAATGAATTAATAAGTGTTTGTTTTTGTTATTCACTAATAATATTAGCCACGGGAGCATAGAAATATTTAGCCGAGCGGCAGGGAACAATAAATGCGAATTCTGGCGGGGAAGCGGGAAATAGACGGGGATGGAATGTTCTTCACAACCTGGAAATATTTAATGTGAAGCTGGTGGCTTATTTCGCGCAGGTCGCTGTGATAGATCTCACCTCAGGGGCGATAAACTGTGATCCCCGGCCATAAGGCCGGGGAAGATGACATTAATGCGCACGGCCCTGGTCGATGCCCAGACCGGTCTGCGAACGGATGAACTGCGCGCGGAACTGCTCGCGTTCACGATTACCTTCTTCGGAGTTATCGGTGGCGGAGAAGAACCAGATACCGATAAAGGCGATGGCAATGGAGAACAGCGCCGGGTACTCATACGGGAAGATCGCCTTCTCGTGGCCAAGGATCGTCACCCAAATAGTTGGGCCGAGGATCATCAGCACCACCGCTGTCAGCAGGCCCAGCCAGCCGCCGATCATGGCGCCACGAGTGGTCAGTCTTGACCAGTACATGGAGAGCAGAATGATCGGGAAGTTGCAGCTTGCCGCGATGGAGAACGCCAGACCCACCATAAACGCGATGTTCTGATTCTCGAACAGGATGCCCAGCAGAATCGCCACCACGCCCAGCACCAGTACGGTGATTTTCGAGACCTTCAGCTCTTCACGCTCGGTCGCGCCTTTCTTGAAGACGTTGGCGTACAGGTCGTGAGAGACCGCTGAAGCACCGGCCAGCGTCAGACCCGCAACCACCGCCAGAATAGTGGCGAAAGCGACCGCAGAGATAAAGCCCAGGAACAGGTTACCGCCCACGGCATCGGCCAGATGAACCGCCGCCATGTTGTTACCGCCAATCAGCGCGCCCGCCGCGTCTTTAAACGCCGGGTTTGCCCCCACCAGCATGATCGCGCCGAAGCCGATGATAAAGGTCAGGATGTAGAAGTAGCCCATAAAGCCGGTGGCGTAGAACACGCTTTTACGCGCTTCGCCCGCATCGCTCACGGTGAAGAAACGCATCAGGATGTGCGGCAGACCGGCGGTACCAAACATCAGTCCGAGGCCCAACGACAGCGCCGATATCGGGTCTTTCACCAGCCCACCAGGGCTCATGATCGCCGCGCCTTTCGGGTGCACCGCCATCGCTTCGGTGAACAGATTATTGAAGCTGAATCCGACGTGCTTCATCACCATAAAGGCCATAAAGCTGGCGCCGAACAGCAGCAGGACGGCTTTAATGATCTGCACCCACGTGGTGGCGAGCATGCCGCCAAACAGCACGTACATCACCATCAACACGCCGACCAGCACCACGGCGACGTGGTAGTTGAGGCCGAACAGCAGTTCGATAAGCTTACCCGCGCCCACCATCTGAGCAATCAGGTACAGCGCGACGACCACCAACGATCCGCAGGCGGAGAGCATGCGAATTGGCCCCTGCTTCAGTCGGTAGGAGGCCACATCGGCAAAGGTATAGCGGCCGAGGTTACGCAGGCGTTCGGCAATCAGGAACAGGATGATCGGCCAGCCGACGAGGAAGCCGAGCGAGTAGATCAGCCCGTCGTAGCCGGAGGTGTAGACCAGCGCGGAGATGCCGAGGAACGACGCCGCCGACATAAAGTCACCAGCAATCGCCAGCCCGTTCTGGAAGCCAGTAATGTTGCCGCCGGCGGTGTAGTAATCGTTACGCGAACGTACGCGCTTCGACGCCCACCAGGTGATATACAGCGTCAGGACGACGAAAATCAGGAACATGATAATCGCCTGCCAGTTGGTCGGCTGGCGTTCGACCGGGCCGCTCAGGGCATCCGCCGCGCTGGCCGCAAAAGGAAGTGTGGCGGCTAGCGCCGTCAGGACTTTCTTCATGATGCTTTTACCTCGCGCAGGACGGCCTTGTTCAGGCGATCGAATTCATTGTTAGCCCGCCAGACGTATATGCCGGTCAGAACAAAAGAAATCACAATAATGCCGATACCAATCGGAATGCCGCGGGTGACGCTGGTACCCGCGTGTAGCGGCGTGCCAAGCCAGCCTGGCGCGAAGGCGATGAGTAAAATAAAACCGACGTACACCACTAACATAATCAGCGATAAGAAGGTGGCAAACCGTTGCCGTTTTTCGACGAGCTCCCTGAAATGCGCACTACCTTCTATCTGCTGACAAATTTGATCATTCATCACAGAGTCTCCAGAGGTTTTTTGAGTCGTGTTTTTTGTTGTGCAAATCAGAACACCGTACTGTTCCTTCTTCCGCAGGAAGAAGGAAAGGGCGAGGGGCGGTGTACGGCGATGACACCCTCACCCCGGCCCTCTCCCGGTGACAGGAGAGGGGAAAGCCTGCTCTTATGACGGCATCGTGATGGCCTGCTTCTCTTCCAGCAGTTTTTCCACCACGCCCGGATCGGCGAGCGTTGAGGTATCGCCCAGGTTGCTGGTGTCGCCAGCGGCGATCTTGCGCAGAATGCGGCGCATGATCTTGCCTGAACGGGTTTTCGGCAGCGAGTCGGTCCAGTGCAGGACGTCCGGCGTCGCCAGCGGGCCAATTTCTTTACGCACCCAGTTACGCACTTCGGTGTACAGCGCTGGCGTTGGCTCTTCGCCGTGGTTCAGCGTAACGTAGGCATAAATCGCCTGGCCTTTAATGCTGTGTGGAATACCCACCACCGCCGCTTCGGCAATTTTCGGATGTGACACCAGCGCCGATTCGATTTCCGCGGTACCCAGACGGTGACCGGAGACGTTCAGTACATCGTCGACACGACCGGTGATCCAGTAGTAACCGTCTTCATCACGACGCGCGCCGTCGCCGCTGAAGTACATGTTTTTGAAGGTGGAGAAGTAGGTCTGCTCAAAGCGTTCGTGGTCACCGAACAGAGTACGCGCCTGGCCCGGCCAGGAGTCGGTGATCACCAGGTTGCCCTCGGTGGCGCCTTCTTGTGGATGACCTTCGTTATCCACCAGCGCTGGCTGCACGCCAAAGAACGGACGGCTGGCGGAACCGGCCTTCAGCTCGGTTGCGCCCGGCAGCGGGGTAATCATGAAGCCGCCGGTTTCGGTCTGCCACCAGGTGTCCATCACCGGGCATTTCTCGTTGCCGATCTGCTTCCAGTACCACTCCCAGGCTTCCGGGTTAATCGGCTCGCCGACGGAGCCCAGAATGCGCAGGGAAGAGCGGTCGGTGCCCGCGGTGGCTTTGTCGCCTTCCGCCATCAGCGCACGAATCGCCGTCGGTGCGGTATAGAGAATATTAACCTTGTGCTTATCCACCACCTGGCACATACGTGCCGGCGTTGGCCAGTTTGGCACGCCCTCGAACATCAGCGTGGTTGCACCGCAGGCCAGTGGCCCGTACAGCAGGTAGCTGTGACCGGTGACCCAGCCCACGTCGGCAGTACACCAGTAGATGTCGCCCTGATGGTAGTCGAAGACATATTTAAAGGTGGTTGCGGCGTACACCAGATAGCCACCGGTGGTGTGCAGAACACCCTTTGGCTTGCCGGTGGAGCCGGAGGTATAGAGGATAAACAGCGGATCTTCCGCATTCATCTCTTCAGGCTGGTGCTGGTCGCTGGCTTTCTCCTGCAGGTCGTGCCACCACAGGTCGCGGCCTTCATGCCAGTCGATATTGCCGCCGGTGCGCTTCAGCACCACGACATTTCTGATGGTTTTGACGTTCGGGTTTTTCAGCGCGTCGTCGACGTTCTTTTTCAGCGGTACGTTGCGCCCGGCGCGAACGCCTTCATCGGAAGTGATCACCAGGCAAGCGCTGGAGTCGATGATACGACCGGCGACGGCCTCCGGCGAGAAGCCGCCGAAAATCACCGAGTGGATCGCGCCAATACGGGCGCAGGCCAGCATCGCCACCGCGGCTTCCGGCACCATCGGCATATAGATAGCCACCACGTCGCCTTTTTTCACGCCCAGAGAGAGCAGGGTGTTGGCGAAGCGGCAGACGTCGCGATGCAGCTCGCGATAGGTAATGTGTTTGCTCTGAGTGGCGTCGTCGCCTTCCCAGATGATGGCGGTCTGGTCGCCACGTGTCGCCAGATGGCGGTCAAGGCAGTTCGCCGCCAGGTTCAGCGTGCCGTCTTCATACCACTTGATAGAGACGTTACCAGGCGCAAAGGAGGTGTTTTTGACTTTAGTGTAAGGGCGCATCCAGTCGAGGATTTTGCCCTCTTCACCCCAGAACGCATCCGGGTTCGTGACTGACTGGTGGTATTTGGTCTGGTATTGCTCCGGGTTAATCAGGCAGCGGTCTGCAATATTTGCAGGAATAGGGTGTTTGTGAATTTGGCTCATGCTTTTTTTCTCCTTGTAAGATGTTAATAATATGTCTCATAAAAGTTAATAACAGAGGTATATGGCGCTTTGTTTACTATTTGCGCGGCAGATCACGCAATAATGGAATTGTTCAAATAACGTTCATTTGATTCTTTGAACAAAAATAATTACGGAAGGGGATTTATAGAAAAGTCGCGAATTTTTTTGTTTTTATAACAAAAACTTATAAATAATTATTGGTAGAAATTAGCGGTAATATAGATTTGGCTGGTGAAAAGCTCTGAACTGAAAGGGTTGCATGAGACGCCATGCAGATGATACTGATATTGCGCGTTAAAAACCTCTAAAAGTAAACGCAACACAAATCACCCCCTTTCAAGTGGATACCATTCCCGTATGGCATGGTATTTTTCATTGAGGAAGTTTGCCGTTATGAAGAAAGCACGTGTCAGCTTAGCCTGGCAAATTCTTATTGCCCTGATTCTGGGTATTATTCTGGGTAGTTATCTGCATTATCATAGCGATAGCCGCGACTGGCTGGTTATGAATCTGCTGTCCCCTGCTGGCGATATTTTCATCCATCTGATTAAAATGATTGTTGTGCCGATTGTTATTTCGACGCTGATTGTCGGAATAGCCGGTGTTGGCGATGCAAAACAGTTGGGGAGAATTGGCGCTAAAACCATCATCTATTTCGAAGTGATCACCACGATTGCGATCATTATCGGTATCACCATGGCGAACGTGTTCCAGCCGGGTGCCGGTATCGATATGTCGCAACTGGCAACGGTGGATATTTCGAAATACCAAAGTACCACCGCAGAGGTGCAGAGCCACGCGCACGGCCTGATGGGAACCATCCTGTCGCTGGTGCCGACCAACATCATCGCCTCGATGGCGAAAGGCGACATGCTGCCGATCATCTTCTTCTCGGTGCTGTTCGGCCTGGGTCTCTCCTCGCTGCCGGCGACGCACCGTGAGCCGCTGGTGACGGTATTCCGCTCTATCTCGGAAACCATGTTTAAAGTCACCCACATGGTGATGCGCTATGCCCCTGTCGGTGTTTTCGCGCTGATCGCCGTGACGGTGGCTAACTTTGGTTTCGCCTCGCTGTGGCCGCTGGCCAAACTGGTGCTGCTGGTACACTTCGCGATTCTGTTCTTCGCGCTGGTGGTGCTGGGCATCGTGGCGCGCATTTGCGGGCTGAGCATCTGGATCCTGATTCGCATCCTGAAGGACGAGCTGATTCTGGCGTACTCCACCGCCAGCTCTGAGAGCGTTCTGCCGCGTATTATCGAGAAGATGGAAGCCTACGGCGCACCGGCGTCGATCACCAGTTTCGTGGTGCCGACCGGCTACTCCTTTAACCTTGACGGTTCCACGCTGTACCAGAGCATCGCGGCTATCTTTATCGCCCAGTTGTACGGTATCGACCTGTCTATCTGGCAGGAAATCGTGCTGGTGCTGACGCTGATGGTGACCTCGAAAGGGATCGCAGGCGTACCGGGCGTTTCCTTCGTGGTGCTACTGGCGACGCTGGGCAGCGTTGGGATTCCGCTGGAAGGCCTGGCGTTTATTGCCGGTGTGGACCGTATCCTCGATATGGCGCGTACCGCGCTGAACGTGGTGGGTAACGCACTGGCGGTGCTGGTGATTGCCAAGTGGGAACACAAATTTGACCGCAAGAAAGCGCTGGCGTATGAGCGCGAGATGTTGGGCAAGTTTGATAAAACCGCTGACCAGTAAATAGAGAAAAAGATAACGCCGGGCTTGCCCGGCGTTATTGTTTTTGGGATGGAAGTTGATGAACGTTTTGGTGGGCACGATGTGCCCCCTCTCCCTTTTTAAGGGAGAGGGCTGGGGTGAGGGTTTAACGCCGAATCGACATGCCCCTCACCCTAACCCTCTCCCCAAAGGGGCGAGGGGACCGGTCGATGCAATGTCGTTACTCCGCACTCAGCTTATCAAACTCTTCACACCCGGTATCAAACCCTTCCGTACAGCTCAAATTCAGCCACTGTAGCGCCTTCTGCTTGTTCGGCGTAATGAAGCCTTTCTCACCGCTGAGGAACATCATTCCGGCCCAGTATTCGGAGTAGCCAGTGCGCGAGAGCGACGAGCTGTTTTTGAAGTAGTCCGTCGCCTTCTCATCATCTTCTTTCACGCCGACACCGTTGGCGTAAATCAGCCCCAACAGCATTTGTGCGTCAACGGCGAAATCACTCTCGGCGTTCATCGACGCCTGCTGGAGTAGGGTAATCGCCCGTGGATAGTCGGTTTGCCCTGCCTGGCTGTTGATAAGAATACGCGCCAGGATAACGTCACCGGCACGGCTGCCCGCTTTGACGGCTTTCTCCGCCAGCGCTTTGGCTTCGGGATAGTCGAGGCTCACGGGATTAGTAATTTTGATCTGCGCCAGCAGGGCGCTGGCATCGGCATCGCCGCCGTCAGCGGCTTTTTGCGCCCAGAATTCGGCTTTACTCAGGTCGCCAGAGCTAAACCAGGTATCGGCCAGATAGTACTGCGCACGCGCATCTCCGGCCTTCGCGGCCTGCTGATACTGGCTGCCCGGCTCTTCCGCGTGGACCGCCAGCGCGGCTAGCCACAACAATGCTAAAAGTCGTTTCATCTTATTATGTAGGTAGTCGAGGAAGTGGGCAGTATAAAGAGATTGGCAGGATAAAAAAACGCCCCCGAATGGGGGCGTTGAAACGAGTCCGCTTAGCCCATTGCGCTTTCGCGCAGGCGAGCCTTCAGCTTATTGTACTCATCAATCACATACTG
This sequence comes from Kluyvera sp. Awk 3, assembly GCF_028069715.1. Classification (NCBI taxonomy): domain Bacteria; kingdom Pseudomonadati; phylum Pseudomonadota; class Gammaproteobacteria; order Enterobacterales; family Enterobacteriaceae; genus Kluyvera; species Kluyvera sp. Awk 3. Next base: position 65,222 of record NZ_JANEWH010000006.1, read on the forward strand.
CTCGGCGGCACGCTGGTCGGCAATCGGCTCAACGTTAACGGCGCAGTACTTATACTCAGGCGTTTTGGTAATCGGGCTTAAGTTCTCGGTTACCAGCTCATTACAGGCCCCAATCCACCACTGGTAGGTCATGTAAATCGCGCCCTTGTTCGGACGATCGCTGACCGCCGCGCGGGTGATGATGCGACCTTTGCGGGAGTTAACCCACACCAGCGCTTCATCTTCGATACCTAAACGCGCCGCATCGGCGGTGTTGATCTGGGCATAGCCCGGTTCATCCGCCAGCGCCGCCAGCGCCGCACAGTTGCCGGTCATCGAACGGCAAGAGTAGTGGCCGACTTCACGCACCGTAGAGAGCACCATCGGATACTCGTCGGTGAGTTTGTCGATTGGCGCTACCCAGTCGCAGGTAAAGAACTGCGCCAGGCCGTTCGGGGTGTCGAACTTCTCTTTGAAGAGATAGGTCGTGCCCTGGTCGGCATCGGAGGTATCGCGGCAAGGCCACTGGATAAAGCCCAGTTCGCCCATTTTCTCGTAGGTGGCACCGTAGAAGTCCGGGCACAGATGACGCAACTCGTCCCAGATTTCCTGGGTGTTGTTGTAGTGCATCGGATAGCCCATACGGGTAGCGATTTCACTGATAATCTGCCAGTCCGTTTTCAGGTCCCACTTCGGTTCTACCGCTTTAAAGAAGCGCTGGAAGCCACGGTCCGCCGCGGTAAAGACGCCTTCATGCTCGCCCCATGACGTAGACGGTAAAATCACATCCGCCGCCGCCGCGGTTTTGGTCATAAAGATATCCTGGACGATAACCAGTTCCAGATCTTCGAACCCTTTGCGCACCGCAGAGAGTTCAGCATCGGTCTGTAACGGGTCTTCACCCATGATGTACGCCGCGCGCACTTCGCCATGCGCCGCACGGTGCGGCAGCTCGCTGATGCGATAGCCGGTGTGCGCAGGCAGGCTGTCCACGCCCCAGGCCTTGGCGAATTTCTCACGGTTAGCCGGATCTTTCACGTACTGATAGCCCGGATAGGTATCCGGCAGCGCGCCCATGTCGCAGGCGCCCTGAACGTTGTTCTGGCCGCGAACCGGGTTAACGCCCACGCTTGGCTTACCGAGATTGCCGGTCAGCATCGCGAGGCTGGTCAGTGAACGTACGGTTTCCACGCCCTGATAGAACTGGGTCACACCCATGCCCCACAGGATGGCCGCGCTTTTCGCACTGGCGTACATGCGTGCGCACTGACGAATTTCCTGCGCGCTGACGCCGGTGATGTCTTCGACAGACTCTGGCGTGTAGCCTTCAACAATTTTGCGGTACTCTTCAAACCCTTCGGTACGGCTGGCGACAAACGCCTGGTCGTACAGGTTTTCTTCAATAATGACATGGCCCATGGCGTTGAGCAGCGCGATATTCGAGCCGTTTTTCAACGCGATATGCATGTCAGCAATGCGCGCGGTTTCAATTTTGCGCGGATCGCAAACGATGATTTTCGCCCCTTTACGTTTGGCGTTAATCACGTGATTCGCCACGATAGGGTGGGAATCTGCCGGGTTGTACCCGAAGATAAAGACTAAGTCAGTGTCATCAATTTCGTTGATGCCGTTACTCATTGCGCCGTTACCGACCGATTGGTGCAGACCTGCAACCGAAGGGCCGTGTCAGACACGAGCGCAGCAGTCGACGTTATTGGTACCAATAACGGCGCGCGCGAATTTTTGCATGACGTAGTTAGTTTCGTTACCCGTCCCGCGTGAGGAACCGGTAGTCTGAATGGCATCCGGGCCGTATTTCACTTTGATCGCGCTCAGGCGATCGGCCACGTAATTCAGCGCTTCGTCCCAGGAGACGGATTCCAGCTTGCCGCCACGCTGGCGACGAATCATTGGGGTTTTCAGACGTGGCGTCAGGATCTGGGTATCGTTAATAAAATCCCAGCCGTAATAGCCTTTCAGACACAGGGTTCCCTGGTTGGTTTTCCCCTGAGCCGCCTCCGCCCGGACGATTTTTCCGTTATCGACCACCAGGTTGATTTTGCAACCTGATGCGCAATACGGGCAAACCGTGACGACTTTTTTCATCGGTCTCGCTCCAGTTAATCAAATCGCGCATACGCGCTGTCGCCCTCAGTATGCATCTTTTATGCCACTTTTTTATTGTGGGCATTCCCTGATATTACGGGTGATTTTTGGTCAAAACCCTGACGAAAAACAGGCTGTCGTCATATTTGACGTGTCGAAAGAAAAAGCCGCGTGACGTTCATCACGCGGCGAGCTGGCGTGGCGTCGACGCTACTGCGGCTTGGCCGGGCTGCTTTGATAGCCGCCGCCGAGGGATTTAATCAGCTGGAGGCTCTGAATCACCCGCTGGGTGTCGAGCATCAGCAGCGACATTTGCTCGGCGAGTACCGGCAGGCGCGCTTCGGTAGCCTGTAACCGACTGCCAAGACCGCGGTTAAAGGCGGCTTCGGCGGCGCTTTGACCATAGCGCATCGCCTCGACGCGCTCTGCTTGCATCTGCCGTTCATCGCTCAGCGTTTGCAGGCGCGTACCGCCGATCGCTACGTCGCGCACCGCGTTGAGCACCGACTGGTTGTAGCGCTCAATCAGCATGTTGCTGCTGGCGCGCGTGTTTTGCAGGTTGGCGTTCAGGCGACCGCCGTCGAACAGCGGCAGGCGCAGGCCGGGGATGAAGTTAATTTGCCGACTGGTCCCCTTGAACAGATCGTCGATATGAATGGCGTCGAGGCCAAAGAACATTTTGATATCGAAGCTCGGATAGAACAGCGCTCGCGCCGCGTCGACCTGGTTGAGCGATGCCTGCACGTACCAGCGCATGGCCTGAAGGTCCGGGCGACGGGCGAGCAGATCGTAGGAGAGCGTAGCGGGAACGCCCGCTTGCACCTGCGGCAGTGCCACGGGCTTAATCTCCGGTAACCCGTCGGCACCCGCGCCCATCAACGCGCGCAGCGATTCGCGAGTTTCTTTGATTTGCCCTTTGGTGGCCGCAATTTGTTTCTCTACCGCCAGGATCTGCGCCCGTGCGCCGTGGTACGGCACTTTGGCTTCCAGGCCCTGCGCGACTTTGCTCTGATGCGCCTGCACCGCGTAGTCAATGACGCTGCGGGTTTGCTCCAGCAGGTCGAGCATCTGATAGCTGGCCTGAATGCTGTAATACAGCTGCGCGACGGCGACGGAGAGCGACAATTCTACCGCCGCGGTTTCTGCGAGGCTGGCGTTCTGCGCGCCAATGGCCGCTGAAACGGCGGAGCGGTGCGCGCCCCACAGGTCGGGATCAAACCCGGCAACTAAGCCGACGGTGGCTTCCGTGTAGTACGGACCATCCATCCCCAGCCGCGGGGCGTCCAGCGCGTAGGGGCCAAGGAAGCCATTGGCGGAGGCGCGCTGGCGGTTAATCATGCCTAAGGCTGCCATTTGCAGCTGTGAACCGGCTTCCAGCAGGTCGGCCTGCGCTTGCGCTTTGTCTTCACGCAGCTTTGCCTCGGCCAGCGTATGCGAACCGGCGAGCGTCTTATCAATCAGCGCTGTGAGCTGCGGATCGTTAAACTGCCGCCACCACTGCGCCTGTGGCCAGCCCTGGCTCGCCAGATGGATATCATCGGCCAGCTTGATTTGCTCTGGCTGAAGCTGCGCATGCGGGGCGGAATCTTTACGGATTAAAGCGCAGCCGGAGAGCGCCGTGGCGCCGGTAAGCAGGCCGCATAGCAATAAACGAGAAAAGTGACGGGTCATTGTGATAGGGCTCCTTGCGCCTGTTTCCCGGCGAGCGTTGGTGCCGGACGAGTCCAGTCGGGTAAACGGGCTATCTGCTGCATCACGCGTTGCGCCTGTTCGGATGAGGTAGATGATGTATCGATGTCGGAAGACGGTGGCGTACTGGTGCCCGTAGCCAGGCTCGCCGCATAGTGCTCCAGCGCGTCCGCCAGACGCGGGTCTGGAGCCGGCGCGTTGTCCCAGGCATAGAGAATTTTACGTCCCTGGCGAATAACGCTTCGGCTATGGTTTAGCAACTGCAGACGCGTTTCGTCGGGCAATTGACGTTCCAGCGCCACGCGATCGCACATTTCCTCACAGCTATTGAGAGCCGCATGGCAGCCAATGCGCAACTGTAGCCAACTGCGCTGAGTGGTGGGATCCTGCTGTGGGACGCGCAGCATTTTGCTGAGCATACCTAATGCCGTCGACAGTTTTTTGGGTAGCGCGCCAGCTTCGCTTTCCGGCCAGATAAAGGTGTAGATCACCGCCGAAACGGCGGTGCCGACCAGAATACCGACCGCGCGATCGCGGATCTCAACCAGATCGTAAACCGGGCCAAAAACGTTCTCGAGGGTGGCTAAGGCGAAGGTGACGATTATCTGGGTGCCGATGTAGGACGACCGTTCGGAGCCGGTGGCAATCCACGAGGCAATCAGCAGTATTGGCGCCAACAGGCACAGCAGTTCTACGATATTGTCCAGCCACGGCATGATGAATATCGTCACCAGCAGTGCCAGCACCGCGCCGCACAGCGCCCCGCCAAAGCGCAGCGCCATTTTCTGATATGACGAACCGATGCTGGGGTTGGCGACAATAATGCAGGTGAGCATGCAGGTATGGATGCCTTCCCAATCGACGCCGGAATAGAAGACATAGCAAATCATACAGGCCAATAACGTTTTCAGCGCATAGCGAATGTGGGCGGGGTTGCTGAATGCGTCAGCCGCCATCGACGGCTCTTTAGCCGAGGGGGGCGCTGGCGTGTCAGGATCCAGACGACCCAGTTCAAGAAGCTGGTGACAAACGTTTTCCAGCCCACACTCGCGCGCGGCTTTGCGTTCTTCTGCGCTTAATACCCAGCGACTTTGCCAGACTTCACCCTGCGAGATGGCCTGCTGCAGCGCAGTGATTTCGCCGCTCAGTTTTTGCATTAGCGCTGGATGCTGTTCCGCCGCATCACCGTGAAAGCGGTTGAGCGTGCTGTACAGATAGGTCACAGTCGCGACGCAGCTTTGCCACCAGGCGCTACGTTTTCGCCATTCAGCGTCATCGGCCATACAGAACACGTTGAGCTTTTGCAGCGCCAGCGCTTCTCGCTCAACGTACTTTTCCGCCAGCGGCGCTGCGCCCGCCGTCAGATGACGGAGCGCATCGGCAAGCCTGGCATGCAGCGCTTCGCGCATCTGGTTTCCGGCGCGGCTCGGAAACCAGAGGACTCCCAGCAGAACCATCAGCAACGTGGGATAGAGACCGACCACAATGCACCATAGCGTCAGCCGCACGACGATCTCAGGATAGTCAAGCATGCCGGGGAAAGTCTGGCCATATACCGCGATAATGGCGACGGCGAAAAATAGCAGCCCCAACTTGTGGGTGCGCATCATAAACATGCTGCCCAGCAGCACCAGACTGGCGACGATCATGCGGATCAAGGGGTAGCTGTACGCCCATTTGTAGATCAAAAACAGGCTGGCGATTTCCATGACGGTAGCCACGACGAACAGGATCGCCACAAATTTGGTGTAAAACGCGTTGGACTGCACGCCGTAAAACAGCACCGCCAGCGAGATCGCCAGAAATGGGATCTGGAAGGTCATTGAGATCAGCACGACCAGCAGGCAGCCTGTCCACAGCTGGATCGTTTGCGGCAACCGCCCTGGCCGCCGCTCGCTGAGCTCTTCATGGAAAAATGCCAGCAGCCTGACCAGCGGCAGAGGCAGATAATGGAATATATTCATTATTGCGGCTCAAGGCTGGCAACCGCCGATGCGCCGATGCGAAACAGCTCCGCATCCGGTTTATCGACCATGATTTTGACCGGAAAACGCTGGGCTACGCGTACCCAGTTGATTGAACGGGAGACGCGAGGCAGCCCGCCCAGCACGATGCCGCCGTCGTCCGGCAGCACGCCGAAGCCAATGGAGTCGACTTTGCCGCTGAAGGTTTTACCGCTGTCGCTCATCAGGCGTAGCGTTGCTGGCGTACCGGCGTGAATGTTTTTCAGCTCGGTTTCGCGGAAGTTGGCGATTACGTACCAGTGGCGCGTGTCGATCAGGGTGAAAATGGGCTTCATTGCGGAGGCGAACTGGCCGATGGACGTTTTCAGCGACACCACGCGGCCATCAAACGGCGCGCGTACCGTCGCCATTTCAAGATGCAGTTTGGTTAACGCAATATCGGCTTGGACGGCAACGCGCTGGGCGACCAGCGCATCCACGCCGCTGACCGCGCTGGCGGCTTGCTGTGCCTGTAGCAACACCGCATTGAGGTCAGCTTCGCTGGCACGCTGCGCCGTTCTGGCGCGGTCAACATCTTCGGCGGAGACAAAACCCTGCGCTAACAGCGGTTCGGTGCGCTTAAGTGTATCACTGGCCTGTTTGGCGGCAGCGCGGGCTTTACTCACCGTCGCCTCGACGGAGCTGGCGGCAAATTTCTGCGCATCCACGCTGCGTTGAGTCAGCATGATCTGTTTATCCAGCGCCGCTAGCGAGGCTTCCGCTTTGGCCAGGCTGGCTTCATAAGGGCGAGGGTCGATGCGGAACAGCAGGTCGCCCTGTTTCACCTGTTGGTTATCAACCACCGCCAGTTCCACAATTCGCCCGCTGACTTCCGGAACTACGTCGATCGTGTCGGCGGAAACGTAGGCATCGTCGGTAGCCGGTTTGCTATCGACCCGCCAGATGACGAAAATCAGGACGACCAGTGCAAGCAGGGCTAACAGCAGGGCCGGAAGTTTATTGCGTGGAGCTTTTTTCAGCGAGCTTTCCATGAGCGCATCTCAACGTAAATTAGAAAAAAACCAGCCAGAACAGCATGGAGTAGAGGACAAAAAGGGCGGTGTAGATAACCGCAGGAAATGCCAGCGTTGAACCTGTTTTGCTGACGATAACTCGCCGGGTGATCAGGGTGAGAATAACGCCGGCTAAAACACAGAACAGCCAGTCAGGGTAATAAGCGCCAATAACGGGAATGGATGGTGACAATGAACACCCTGTTAATAAGAGAGCTGAACCGAGACCACTTATTCCTTTTAGCCTCGTCACGACGCGGGACTTTGCTGTTTGCATAATGAAATACGATCCTGTGTATATCGAATAATATTTTGAGT
>NZ_JANEWH010000060.1:0-28467 GCF_028069715.1 Kluyvera sp. Awk 3
GTCCGGCATACCAAAATAATCGTCCGAAAAGGAATGTTAAAAATTTGATGCATTTCACAAATGACGACAAATTCAACTGGGCTCTTCTTTGGCCGTCAAAATGAACAAATAGTTCTAAAAAGAAAACCCGCTCAAGGGCGGGTTTATAAAACTTTGGCAACATAACAAATATGCTTCAAATATGGCTTATTTTGTTGCATTTTGCAAGCGCGATTGAAGGAGATAGTGAAATTTACATCACATTTCTACCACTTTAAGTACTTCTTCACTCTCGTAGAGATCCAGCGCCGCCCCCAGCGCGCGTTCATCCAGATCCATAAAGGCCGCCTTTAGCCCCGCCCAATGGACAGAGTACACACGCAGCCATGTGGAACGATCAACGCTAACCATCCGCGCCAGCGCGGCACCGGCATAGTCTTTATAGGTTTCATTGTTTCTGGCGGCGGCAATTTCCTGTCCTGCCAGCCATACAAGGCCGACCAGCTTCTTAACTACGCGCTCCTGAAGCGAGGTTTCCCCCAGGCATTTTTGATATGACTTCCAGACGTGTTCACACATCATCACCTGGTGTTTATAGCTCAGATCGAAACCGTAGCAGTACCGCAGCCAGGCCTGTTGGTATTCGCTGAGTGCGGAAACAGCCCGGCGCCACGGCGCAGATTCAAACTCAGCATCTTTTATCGGCGGCATTGGCCTGCGGCGGCTGCGCGTTTCCAGCACATACAGTGGCGCGGCCAGCGAATTAACAAAGCGTGTCCCCTTCTCCCCTTCGAGTTCTACGAGATGGACGGCCCGGCGTGGTGAGGCGTTTTTGTCTGCTGGTGGATGATCACTGAAAGCCTCAAGCTGCCCTTTAGTTGCCCCTGAGGGGTGAGGTAACGCGCGGCGAAGTTCGACTCTTACAAAATTCAGGTTCTGTTGATTCATGCGGTTTATCGCTCCATACACTTAAGCTTTCGCAATTACGCCGATCGCCAGCGCCCGATCCAGAAAACGCAGCAGCATCTCTAACTGAGTGCCGTGCTTCTGTTCGAATGCCGATACACCGGCGTGCAATTCGTCGTGACACTCTCTGCACAGAGGGATCACGAAGAGGTCGTGGGCTTTTGTTGCTGTGCCGCCCATACCGTGCCCAACGATATGATGCGGGTCGTCTGCTGGCCGCCGGCAGCCCTCACAAGGCTGTGTCTTAACCCAACGGGTATAGTCTTCATTCACCCAACGGCGACGCTTAGGCCGCAGAAGGAATGATTCAGGTGATTCCGGATCCGCGTGCAATATCAGCACTGGCTTCACCTGCTCAACCGGGAGACGTGCCTTGCTCTGTAAAATGCTGGTGGCGGGCAGCGCCGGTACAATTTCACTTTCCCGCATAACGGATTGGTGTGGCTCCGCTGGCATCCGTAGCGCACGGCGCGCCAGATGCTCCGGGATAATGTCGGCTAAATCCTTCGTTACCATCCACCAGCAAAATTCAGGCAGGCTCAGCACATGTTCCGGTGGCAGGCCAAGGTCACGCCCGGCAGCCAATAAAATCCAGGATACCAGGTTTACCCGGGCAATTCCTGCTATGCGCTCAGTTGTTTGTTCACGCAGTTGGTTATCGCAATGCCAGCACAAACGGAGCGCGCCAGGGCGGTGTCGGAGCGTCGTATAATTCCCATCGTGATAGTCGCTGAGCGGCCACTGGCAGCTGAATTTTCCTTCCAGCCAATTCTCCAGCGCAACCAGGCCGCCAGCCGCACTCAGGACGCGTTCATTATCAAAAACAGACTGCATCTGCGGATCGATAGCCAATGGCTGCAAAGCTGCAGGCAGTTCTCCAGTAGCGAACCGGGCATAAGATTCCGGTTCGGACTCGAGCAGAACCCGCCCACGTTTAAACAGTGGCATTAACTCCGGGCCAGGCCGGAAAAGGACTATCCCCATTTTTGGGGCAATCTCCGGGGTTAATAAAGCTCTCACGCAGCACTCCCCGTAGCGATGTGTTCAGCCCATAGGCCGCCCACCCAGCGGATACCCTTTGGCGTAAACCGTGCCTGGCTGAAGGCGTGATTATTGGTTGCGGAAGTCCCCGTTTTCACCTCAAACCGGCCAGCGGCGATGTGTGGCGCCATAGGTGTCAGCACTCCCCCCAGCCGATAAAGGATATTGTGCTCGATGAGGAATAAGCGGAATTCAGTTTCCTTAGCATTAAGCAGCTTCGCCACCTGCCGGAACGACATGGACCCCTTCGCAGAGCAGTAGCGATCGACAAATTCAACTTTCGGCGCGGCGGCGGCCAGTTGGATTGTCAGTTGTTCTTTTTGCTCAGCTAAATCGGCGGCCAGGCGCAATGCCTCCGGTAATGAACGAGGAACGCTCATACCCTGCCCTTCTTCCAGTTCCTGCCAGCGATCGACAACGGCGGCGGTAAATTCAGGCGACAGCCTGGCGACCACCACCAGCGAGTCACGTTTATTGAACCGGTACTCCTGGTAAATATTGCCGTTATGCTCAAAATCGAACTGCGCCAATGGCGCGGTTAAAATCCCCGCAGCCACAAGGCGCTCAGCAGAACGTTTCACATCACCGTGTTTGCTCTGGACCAGATCCGCAATCTCGCGGCTGGACATCGTGACCACACCATTAACGATTAACTGGTTCATACATTTCTCCATATCAGGCGGCTGCACCCGCCGGTTCGTATTTGCTGATCGTTATTTCTACTCGTCCTTTCGGTACTACTGGCCCCCATTCCACCAGCATGCGCTTCACCTGGCTGTCGTCCTCCCAGACACCTGCATGCGTCAGCGCGTCAAATAGCGCTTTGTTGTAGTTGTCCAGATCACGGCGGCGCACGTCCGGTGGGTACAGGGTGATTTCGACGGCAGCCAGCTCTGCTGACGGTTTAGGGAGGCGGCGAAGCTGCTCGATGATTGCCGCACACGCCGCGCTCTGGTATTTGCGACCGTCGGCGCTAACCATATGGCGACCAGCCAGCGGCCCCTTGTTAGGGGCGCGCCAGTAGGTGTTAACGCTTGGAGGGAATGGCAGTACAAGCTTCATGCCCTGCCCGGCATTGTTCTCTGGCTTTGCTTGAGTAATGGAGATCCCGCGGGAAACACCGCGAGTGATAGAGATAGCCCCCTTTTTCTCCAGCGCGCGGAGGTGATCCGCCGCAGCGTTGGGAGAGCTGCATCCCAGCAGCCCCGCCAGTTCGAAGTTAGTAGGTGGGAAACCATGCTCGCGCTGGTATGCCACCAGAAGATCCAGAACGTGCTGCTGGCGTGTGGTTAAAGTCATCATGCGGCGATTTCCTCTTTGCTCACGCAGAGCTCTGGTAAGTTTGCGCGCACCAGCGCCTCGGCGAACGGCGGCGGCACGGCGTTCCCGCAGCGGGCTACCTGTTTGTCTTTGGCGTAGCGGTGCCCGCGGTAGTCCTGATCGATAACGTAGCCATCAGGGAAGCCCTGGGCTTTATACAGCTCATGCGGTTGCAGCATGCGCATACCGATATCAACGATTTGGTATTTCACCCCTTCGATGGTCACCAGCCATTCATCTGCACTTTCCCCACAATACGTTTCCAGGAAAGTCCGGACTTCCCCGACGTGCTGGCCTCCAGCGGTGATGGTCGGCATCGGTTCGTCGAGGCGCTGCCCATCGCGGCAAGTCCCGCGCAATTTCACAAGGTGGGAAGCAACAACAGCATGGTGATCGACAGTAGTAACCGAGTGTGCTGGCTCGTCTAACCCGACGCCCGGCCCGGAGTAATTCCCGCCGTAGTGCTTCGCAAGGAATGCGCTCACCGTCGCGAATTTATTGCCGCCGGCGGTAACGGTGCCCAGCGGATTGTCCAGTTGCAGCACGCGCGGTTGCTGCCCGGGTCGTTCGCCATATCCCATCTGAATCAGCGTCGGCGTCACCAGTTGCGATTTGCCGCCACCGCCTGCCGTGATAGTCGCGCTGGGCTCGTCGGCCCGGTGACCGACACTGGCACCAAACTGACGCGCTATAACCGGCGCAACGAGGCAAGCTCGGGACTCTTTCAGGATGGTATGCGCAGGTTTATCCACCGGGCGCGGCTTCGCCTGGTACTCACTGCCTCCGTTTCCAGCCAGGAACGGGGTCAGCGCCGCCTCAACCACCCCGAGAGCATGCCCATTCCCGCCAGGCCGCGATGACGTGCCAGCGGTAACCGTCGGTACCGGTTCAGTAACAGGCTGGCCGGTTGCGCCGGTACGGAACTTCGTCAGATGTGGGACGGCGACAGCATAACCGTGAGTTTTAGTGATGGTCTGGAGCGGTTCTTCCAGAGCCTGCCCACGGAAACAGTCGTAACTCGTTTTGGTGCTGGTGTGGTTGCACTTCACGATGAACGGCGATGCACTTTCGATAACAAAGCGCTGGATACCGCGCGCGATCCGCTTCAGCGTATTCTCTGCCAGTGGCTTTTTGCGGTCGAAGATAGACAGCGCCGGGATATTCCAGTCGATACACTCCGCAGCGGTGCGCCATGGCGCCAGCTTTCCGCTCTGCACTTCCAGTGATTTTGGATCTCCATGGGTAGCTGCAGGCCACTCAATAGCATGCCCATCACAGCGCATCACCATGAAGAAACGCTTTCTGATTGTCGGCGCACCGTAGTCACATGCGCGCAGCTCTCGGAAATCGACGGTATAACCGAGCCCTTCCACCAGCAGTTGGGCCTGCGTGCTGCCTGGCTCAATAGCGAGAAATTCGCAGACCTCAGCCAGTGCAGGATGATCCGCCGCGATGCCTGTGGAAAGCATGCCAACAAAGGCCGCGAAGGTTTCCCCGGTACGAGCTGGATCAGGACGCATTTCATCCTCCAGCAGCGGCCCCCACGTTTTAAACTCTTCAACGTTCTCCAGCATCATCACTCTCGGTCGCTTAGCCAGCGCCCAGCGCAGGACAATCCACGCCAGCCCACGAATTTCCTTCTTCACAGGCTTTGCGCCTTTGGCCTTCGAGAAGTGTCGGCAGTCTGGGCTAAACCATGCCAGGCCGACAGGATTACCGCCGGTAGCGGCTACAGGATCCACATCAAACACCGATTCGCAGTAATGCAGCGTGTCCGGGTGGTTCGTCTTGTGCATTGCAATGGCGTTCTCGTCGTGATTGATGGCGATGTCCACGCTGCGCCCGATCGCCAGCTCAATACCAGTTGAAGCACCGCCACCACCAGCAAAGTTATCAACGATAATCTCACGCACAGGCCACCCCCATGCTTACAGCCAGGCCGCTCGCGACGGCGATAATTTCTGGCGTAGGCATACGCTCCAGCCAGAGCTGGTTGATGTGGGCCTTAAGCTTATTTTGCTGCTGTGGCGCCAGGGCGTCAGAGCCTTCAACCTGGTCAAATACCAGACCAACTTCCAGCGGCCAGACGCGCGATTCAACTTCCGGCAGTGATAGCGGCGCGGGAGCAGGCGTTTCATTTTGTTGCGCTGCTGGTGGTTGCGCTTTACCGGCGGCAAACGTGGCCAGCGACATAAATGCCTGCCCTTTCTCTTCCAGCGCCGCGCGGCTGATGTAGCTAAAACGTTCTCCACGCCATGATTTATCGAATACAGCGATGGCAGCACTGAACCCCGCTGAAGACTCAGATGGCTGGCCTTCCTCCTGGCGGTACCACACGGGCAAATCAAAACTGATGCGCCCACGAATAAAGGCGACATGATCAGCGTCTTCGGGCCACCACACTTCACCCGTTGCCGCTTTAATCAAAAAGACATAGCGTCCGCCCTGCTCTCTCATTGCCAGTGTGTGCGCAATGATGTGACGCATGCCGGTGATAGCTTGCTTTTCGTGGTACTGCGAGCGGCTGTATGGCGGGTTACCGTACCCGGCGCCGCCGAGCTCCAGCAGACGAACGGACCAGTCCTGCGTTAATGCGTTATCTTCCGCGGTGTACCATGCTGGGCACTTCGCGTTATCGTCATCAGCAAACAGATCGAGAACTAACGGGCCAAACATTGCATTAATGCCCCAAAACAGCAGATCCGGGGTACGCCACTGATCGCCAACTTCCTTCAACTTGTGCGCGCGTTTGCTGCGCATTTCCGCCAGCGCCTGGCTGTAAGCATTCGTCATCATGAACGGAACCCCGTGTTCTCTGGCAGTGAATAGTCAACTTTCTGGAAGCTCGCGCGGTTAGCCGGGCTGGTGGCCCATTTGCCGTTCACGCGTTCTGGTCGCCCAGCAGCGGACCAGTTCGTCGCGCTCTGGAGATACCCTGGGAAGTTTTTCGGGATGAACAAAGTTGCCGGGCGGAGATACTGCGCTTGATCAGTCTCGCGCCAGTCGGCAGTTTTGTAGTCCACCACCAGGCACAGATCCTCAACCGAGAATTTTTCCCGCAGCCGAGCGCGGATGTTTTCCAGTGATGAGCTGCAAACCTGGTAGCGTGAACCGGTTGTCTGGTTCAGATGAGCCAGAACAATCTTGGCCTGATCAGTAATTACAACTTCCGGGTCGGGTTGCTCAGCAACCTGACAAGGGGTTTTAGTAGTTACTTGTGGATCTGTAGTTGATTTTACTGACGGATCCCCGCCAGATTCTGACGGGTCAAAACCACCGTTTTTGCCGGATTTCGACGGGTCAGATTTTGAGGCGTCAAATTTTGATGCGTCAGATTTTGACGTGTCAGAATCTGACAGTTGAGAAAAGGCAGCCGCTTGAAGTTTCGCCACATTCAGGCGGTACACGTTCGAAGCATTGCGGTTGCCATTACGGCGCTGGGTACGGGTAAGCCAGCCCTCTTTTTCAAGCTTCGCGATTGCCGTTCTGATGGTGCTAGGCCCGGCACCAAGCTGGCGAGCGATGGTCTCAATCGACGGCCAGCACACGCCCTCGTCGCTGCTGAAGTCTGCCAAGCGCGCCATAATTGCCACACTCGACAGCTTCATGCCCGACGCCGCGCATCCATCCCATACGTAGCCGGTTAATTTAGTGCTCATGATCGTCCCTTATTTCTCTGAACTTTTGGCGAAACAGTTCGAGTGGGCTGAAGCACTCGTGCGGGTAGCCATCGCGCAAGTAGATAACGCGTTGTGTTTCTGGCTCCCAGCGGATAACTCGGACTGGTATGCCGCGGTGGTCCCTGAACCGCCGGTTAAGTTCGCGCATAAGCGTTTTGCCCTCCGGTAGTACACCCCCACAATTGAGACCGCCCGACTGTGGTTACACGGCACCCAGCGGTTTGATACTCTGCGTTCATACCGAAACAACGGAGTGCCCGGCACCGGGATCATCCTGAGTTGCGGTAAACGGTTAAAAGCCGTTAAACTGGTCATGCGGATTATTTCTCCATACACGAAGAGTTGTTCGCCAAGGCGCCCGGAGCTGCACACTCGCGGGCGTCACTCTTTTCAGCGACACAGAAAACTCGATAAAGCAGAGTGATGTGCTCCTGAAACTTAGCGATCACCTGATAGCTGTTCTCCTCAATCTGGGCGCGTTCTTCTGCGTCAATGACCCCATCGGCAGTGGCTTTACGCACAAAGTTAGAATGGCGGCCGATCCACTCGATGGACTCCATCAGGCGCTGGTTAATGTCGGCGTTATCCACTTCATCAACATCAGCCAGCGGTACGAATACGCCCTGTGAGTGACGTGCAACGGCGTCAGCGATATGATTTGAGCCACCAGCACGCTGCAGCACCATCGCCCATCCCAGCGGGAAGATCTGGTCCCCTTCTGTACGCAGGCGGTTAAACAATGCGTTTTCAGTCGTACCCAGCCATTCCGCCGCCTCAACATATCCACCAGGAAGGTCGGTAATCGTTTTTTTAATTGCGGCCACCAGCCATGCAGGCTGACGTTCGACTTTCCAAATAGGTTCGTTACCCACGGTTAACCCCTTGTTTCTGTGGTTTCTTTCACGCGGCTGAATGGCTACGCTTTTCATAGAGTGATTGGTCAACCTTCAAATCTCCTTTCGTCAGTGCCTGAATCTCGAATGCGCGCCCTTTCGGGATAACCTCATCCCAGCCCGACACTGATGCATGAGAGATATTCAGCGCCTTAGCGGTTTTCCCCACACCGCCGAAGTAAGAAATAACATCATTTTTTTTCATTTTGTCCTCTGGAGTTAGGTAATGCAGTGTGTTTATAGTAGGATATCTTACATTACGCGGTCAAGCATTCCTACATCGAAAGGTGGTAGGATTGCCTACATGAAAATGAATGATCGAATCCGAAGCAGACGCAAAGAGCTGAAGATGACGCAATCTGTCCTGGCGAAGCTTGTCGGGGTAAACCGCGTCACCATCACCGGCTGGGAATCCGGTGACTACAAACCTGGTGGTGAGAACCTTCAGGCACTTGCTGCTGCTCTGGAAAAGACGCCGCAGTGGCTGCTTGACGGGAAAGATGATGGAAGCTTACAACCTCCAACCATGAACCCGGAGCAAAGATTCGGTATCAGATCAGTTCCTGTTCTGACTTGGGTACAGGCTGGTGAATGGACAGCAAATAGCGGCGCTATTACTGAAAGCGATATTCAAGACTGGGTTTATACTTCTGCCGCGGTATCAGAGAGCGCATTCGCGCTCATAGTACGCGGGGACTCAATGACCAATCCGAATGGTGCGCCAAGTATTCCTGAGGGCTCCATCGTTGTCGTTGAACCTGACTTTGGAGACGCTAGTCAGGCTAACGGAAAAATTGTCATTGCCCAGTTAATGGGTAGCGACGAAGCTACCATTAAAAAGTTCGTCATTGATGGGCCGTTAAAATATCTTGTACCTCTCAACCCCAATTACAGAATGCTTGAGGTTAACGGCAACTGTAGATTGGTCGGGTTAGTAAGACAGGTAATAATGGATTTATAAGAAAACCGGGCCACCCGGTTTTTTTTCGCCCCTCAATGTAAGTTATCCAACATTTTCACTTGACCTTTCTTTGTAAGTTATCCTACATTAATCACACCAGCAGCATGCTACATCCACGGTAGCGGCTCTGTTACAGATATATGCCTTATATCAACGTTCTGGCGGCCCGTGTTTTCCCTTATGTCCGCGGTCACCGCCAGTTTTTTTAAGGCACACAACATGAAAGCGCACTCCTTTCTGCCAGTTATGGGTGACAGGTGTGAAAACAGCGGAGTGCGCTTCCAGTTGTGGTAATGCGGCTATGCGCACGTGACGAGGCTCCCAATCATTCACTTTAAAAATGAATGCGATTCTTGAGGTGTTACGTCGCCGGGAATGGCCGACCCGGCAGGTGGAGGCACCACCGCCACAACTTTGTGTATGGAGAAAACTTACTGACGGTGGCAGCCGTCACAATGAGGTGACCATGAGTAATGATCGCATGACCGTAGTGCCCGAATTCCTGGGCGAACTGGATGCCGGCGTGTTCATGAACAAAATCGCAGCGGCGCTCAACAACACCGCCCTCGGAGTTCTGAACAACGGCAACAAAGGCAAGGTCACACTGACCTTTGACTTTGAACGTATGGGTAATTCCGTCGAAGAGAAGCGCGTAAAAATTAAGCACAAGCTTCAGTATGTCACGCCGACACCGCGCGGCAAGGCCACCGAAGAGGACACCACCGAAACACCGATGTGGGTCAACAAAGGCGGCAAACTCACCATCCTGCAGGAAGATCAGGGCAACCTGTTCACCCTTGCTGGTGACCCTGACGCAAAGCTGCGCGCGGCGAAGTAAGCCGCGATTGACCGACCATCGATTTAGTTTTTCTACATCTACTTTTAAGGAATTGTTATGACCCAGCTTAATAGCGGCGCGATCCAGGACGTTCAGAAACTTACCCTTTCAGCTTTCTCTCTGGATAAGGTGCGCGAGACCGCATGCCCGGCCGCCGTCCTGCCTGATAACGCCAGTATTGAAAGCCTGGAGCGCTTTGGCCTGGAGCGTTTCCGCTTCCGTGGCGTGATGGAAACCACCAGTATTGACGACTTCGCCCGCTACTCTACCGGCTACGCCAGCGCCGAAACACCGGCACGCTGCTTCATTGATGCCGATAACATGCGCGCCCGTTCGATCTTCAACATCGGCACGCTGGCTAACCCAGGGCATGCGGACAACATCGCGCAGATCGGTCTGAAAAAGACAGCACCTTTCCGCGCACTGCTGGCTGTTAATGGTGAGCGACTGAGCCAGAAGCTGATCGCCGAATGGCTGGAAGACTGGAAAGATTTCCTGCTGGCATTCGACGCCGACGGCAACACCATGCAGATCACGCAGGCCGCACAAGCCGTTCGCCGCGTAACCATCCAGCAGGCCACTCAGTCCGATCACGAAGATGGTGATTTCGCCGGTAAAAAATCGCTGATGCAGAGCATTGAGGCCAGCAGCAAAGACGTTATGCCGGTGGCATTCGAATTTAAGTGCGT
Organism: Kluyvera sp. Awk 3; assembly: GCF_028069715.1. Lineage (NCBI taxonomy): Bacteria > Pseudomonadati > Pseudomonadota > Gammaproteobacteria > Enterobacterales > Enterobacteriaceae > Kluyvera > Kluyvera sp. Awk 3. Next base: position 10,368 of record NZ_JANEWH010000060.1, read on the forward strand.
ACCGTATGAAGGGTTGGGTGAACGCGCATTCAGCCTTCGCAATAGCCTGCTCAAAAGTGGGGAGCCGTGTTTCGTCCTGCGTATCGTGCAGCTGGAAGCCCAAGAAGAAGCTATCGCCAACGAATTCCGCGATCTGCTGATCAGCAAATTCGACGGTGAGCCGGTAGAAACCTTTATTGGTAAATTCAGCGTGTAATTGCCCTGCCTTAATAACCCCCGGCGGCGGGGGTTATTAGTGAAGCGTAATTCCGTTAATTATCGCCACCCGGCGAGGAATTCGTGCAACCAAAATCTGCGCGGTGCAGCGCGCCAATATGGAGAAAACAATGAGCTACATTCAGACATTATCCGGTAAAAAATTTAACTACCAGAATGCCACTATCGACGATATCGATATTGAAGATATCGCGACCGCCCTTTCCCACATTTGCCGGTTTGCCGGGCACCTGCCAGAGTTCTACAGCGTGGCCCAGCACTCTGTACTGGTAAGCCAGATTGTCCCGCCAGAATTCGCCTTCGAAGCGCTGATGCATGATGCCGCAGAGGCATATTGCCAGGATATTCCGGCGCCTCTGAAAGCACTGCTGCCAGATTACCGCCGTATCGAGACGCATGTTGATGGCCTGATCCGCTTCAAATACGGCATCCAACTCGAACAGGCTTCCGTTGTGAAATATGCGGATCTAGTTTTGCTGGCAACTGAGCGCCGCGATCTGGAAATCGACGACGGATCGAAATGGGACATTCTGGAAGGTATCCCCTGCTCTGACCTTATTCAGATCATACCACTACGCCCTGGTCAGGCTTATGGCCTCTTTATGAACCGCTTCAATGAGCTGATGGAGAACAGCAAATGCGCCGCCTGAAAGTAAAAGAGCTCGTGGCTGAGGCGCATGCATCAGTTGCAGGACTGCCACCAGCACAAGGCCAGGTTATGCGTGAAGTAGCCTGCCGCCTTGATACAACATTCGTGGCACTGACTGAGGCTATGGATCAACTGGTGACTGCCAGGGCTGAAATAGAGCAACTACGGCAGGGAGCAGCACAATGACCAAGCCACGTTATCTCAAAGCAGGCACTACGAACTGCCCTAAGTGCAAAGGCTCGCTGGAGTGGGAACAGCACTACGGATTCATGAAGGTCTATAACGTCGATGGCAAAGAGCTTTATCAGGGCCGCTGCATGCAGTGTAAGACGTACTGGGGAGTGAAAACGAAATGAGCGAAGCCTCGATTCTGGATGTGTGCTGCGGTTCCCGCATGTTCTGGTTCAACAAGCACGACACCCGCGCTGTGTTTGCCGACATTCGAGTTGAAGAGCACAAGCTGTGCGACGGCCGCCGTCTGGTTATCAGTCCTGACCTCGTTGCTGACTTCCGTGCGCTGCCGTTCGCCGATGCATCATTCCCGGTTGTTGTGTTTGACCCTCCACACCTGGAACGTGTAGGCCAGACCGCGTGGATGGGCAAAAAGTACGGGCGGCTGAACAAAAAAACATGGCGTGCTGACATTCGCGCCGGGTTCAAAGAGGCATTTCGCGTATTGCGGCCACACGGTGTGCTCATTTTCAAATGGAACGAAACGCAGATCCCTGTCAGCCAGATTCTCGCGCTCACTGACGAGAAACCAGCGATTGGCCAGCGTACCGGAAAAAACGACAAAACCCACTGGATCATCTTTGTGAAGGAGTCAGCCCAATGAACGATATCACCGCACTGATGGCGACCGTTAAAGCGGCAGCAGAGAAAGCGACGCCGGGCCGTATTGGCGATCGGATTGATGGTAGCGGGAGCATTAAGTATGAATGCCGAGGTGATGACGGCTCCCTGGTCCTGCGCACCGACCACAAAAACATGGAATACGGTTTCGTTGGGGATAATGGTACTGCTGATGAGCAGTTCTTCCGTGTGTGCGTGCCAGATAACATCCTGGCGCTGGTAGAGGCGCTGGAAAAGGCGAAGAAACTGGCTACTCAGCAGGGGAATATCGCCTGTGCACTATTCGATGAAGTTACCGCGCAACGCCTGCGCATCGCCGAGCTGGAAGGAGCGGAGCAAAAACTCTGCGCCGCTAACGTGACGCTTGATGCTCGCGCGGAATTAGCTGAGCGCAGACTGGCAGCGCTGACAGCACCGCAACCGCCAGATGTAGGCGAACACTTCCAGCGCGGATACGACGAGGGGCATTCACGCGGCCTGGCGTGCGGAAAGCTGTATAAGGCCGACGACCAAATGAGGCAGCACCGCGCTGAGTGTGTGAAGGCGTACCGGGCTGAAATCACTGGTGGGGAGATTGATTAAATGACCAATAACCAGTTAACAGACGAAAAAATCAAACGCCGCATTAACGAGATTGAAGACCGCCGTTCAGCCAGCCGTGATTTTTGGGGTGGAGATTACGAATACCCGGAGAATATTGAGTTGATGGCGCTGCGAGAGCTTCAGGAACGCCGGAAAGCAGCGGAGCCGGTTGGCGGCGATGAACTCGATCACCTCATATGGGGCCTTGAGCGCTACGGGCTTTATCCGCGCCAGCTGGCGGCCCTGAAAGAGTTACGGGAGCGCCGGAAAGATGCAACAGAACCCGTTGCTGACGTAGTGCCGTGGTCATCACCTAACGAAGAGAGAACCTGTGATATCCGCTGGCGTCGATTTGATGTTGCTCCGGGGCCACTATTCAGAGCGTCGCCGGATCCAGAAGTTTTGGACACCACAACCACCAGCAAACGCTAAATATTCCACCGGGTGCAGCCGGTTTATTTGGAGAAATAATTATGACCAATGTTATCCAACTCGCCCCGAATGAGTGGGTTTGCGAAAGCGTTCTTATCGCTGTCACCGGGCTCAAACCTGGAACCATCCTCCGGGCCAGAAAAGAATGCTGGATGGTTGGCCGGGAGTATATACACGTCTCACCAGACGGCACCCCAAAACCGTCTAGCGAGTGCATGTACAACAGAAAAGCAGTTGATTCATGGGTCGCGTCACTGAGAAACAAGCAACCGGGATGATTTAGAGCCATGAAAAAGGTAAGCTCATATCGCTCTTGGGCGTCTGGAGGAATCAATGGATAAAGTTACTTATCCAACAGGCGTCGAAAACCACGGTGGCACTTTGCGCATCTGGTTTAGCTACAAAGGTAAGCGTGTCAGGGAAAGCCTCGGTGTCCCTGACACGATTAAGAATAGAAAGATCGCAGGCGAGTTGCGCACGGCAGTTTGCTTCTCGATCAAGATGGGGAATTTTGATTACGCGGAGAGGTTTCCAGATTCGCCGAACCTGCGCACATTCGGGATCGCCCCACAGGATGTAACGGTCGCGGACCTGACGGAGAAATGGCTTTCTCTGAAGGAAATGGAGATCGCCAGCAGCACCCTTGGCCGCTATGAGTCCGTACTTAAACAAATGGTAGCGCGACTTGGAGGCCATCGTCTGGTAGCGGATATCACGCAGGAAGATGTACTGGTTGCCCGTAAGGACTTGATGACCGGCTATCACTCCCCTGCTGATGGGAAAAAGACCATAGCAAAAGGGCGTCGAGTATCTACGGTGAATTACTATATGGTCATAATGTCCGGAGTATTTAAGTTCGCCGTGGATAATGGCTATATCGAGAAAAATCCGTTCAGCTCCGTTCCGCTGCTTAAACGGTCTCGGCAGCCGCCAGACCCACTGACGAAGGATGAGTTTATCCGGTTAATCGATGCATGCTTTCAGCGGCAACATAAAAACCTCTGGGCGCTGGCCGTGTATACCGGAATGCGACACGGGGAACTTTGTGGGCTGGCCTGGGAAGATATCGACCTGAAGAAAGGGACGCTGATGGTGAGGCGAAACAGGACAAAACTGAATGAGTTCACCCTGCCAAAAACTTTGGCGAGTACAGACAGGGTGATCCACCTTATTCAACCGGCGATAGATGCACTGAAAGACCAGGCAGAACTGACACGCTTGGGCAAGCAGCACCAGATTAAAGTTATGACCAGAGAGTATGGTCATAGCATTACGCAGCCCTGCACCTTTGTCTTTAACCCAAAACTTAACGACAAAACCCACAGGGCCGGTGACTGCTTCTCGGTAAATTCTATCAGCAACGTATGGGATGCAGCAATGCGGCGCGCAGGGATAAGGCATCGCAAGGCGTACCAGTCGCGCCACACATATGCATGTTGGTCGTTGTCAGTAGGAGCAAACCCGAGCTTCATCGCGGCCCAAATGGGCCACGCTGATGCGCAAATGGTGTTTCAGGTATATGGAGCATGGATGCCGGACAACAATGCTCTTCAGGTCGAGATACTGAATAAGCAGCTGTCTGATTATGCCCCACACATGCCCCATACGGCAGTAATGACAGGGTAATCCGTTACAGTTCAGCGGGTTACCCGTTAAATCCGTCACATACCATGAAAGCCGCACTAACCACCGATTTTCAGGCAAAATCCAGGATGTGCCTGCTGCTCGATCCACGCGATCATTTTTCCGGCAATATCGATACCGGTCGTGGTTTCCACCCCTTCCAGCCCCGGCGAGGCGTTCACTTCCATCACCAGCGGTCCGCGCGCTGCGCGCAGGATATCCACACCGGCTACATCAAGGCCCAGGGTTTGAGCCGCCTTAATCGCAATCTCGCGCTCGGCGTGAGTAATGTCGGCCACCGTGGCGACACCGCCGCGATGCAGGTTGGAGCGAAAATCGCCCTCCTTCGCCCGTCGCTCAATTGCCGCCACCACCTGATTGCCCACCACCAGGCAGCGAATATCGCGCCCTTTGGCCTCTTTGATGTATTCCTGCACCAGGATATGCGCGTTCAGCCCGCGAAAGGCGTCAATCACGCTCTCCGCCGCCTGTCGCGTTTCGGCCAGCACCACGCCGATTCCCTGCGTCCCTTCCACCAGCTTGACCACCAGCGGCGCGCCGCCGACCATGTCGATAAGATCGCTGGTATCGTCCGGCGAATGGGCAATACCGGTCACCGGAAGATCGATGCCCTGGCGCGCCAGCAGCTGGAGCGAACGCAGCTTGTCACGGGCGCGGGTAATCGCTACCGATTCGTTGAGCGGGTAGCTGCCCAACATTTCAAACTGACGCAGCGCCGCCATGCCGTAGTAAGTGATAGCCGAGCCGATACGCGGGATCACCGCGTCATAATGCGGCAGCTGGCGCCCTTTATAATGAATAGACGATGCCGACGGATTGATATTCATGTAGCACGAAAGCGGGTCGAGGATCTCGACGATGTGGCCACGGCGAAGGGCGGCCTCGCGCAGACGTTTGCACGAGTAGAGCGTTCCATCCCGGGATAAAATGGCGATTTTCACCCTTTACCTCTCCAAAAAGACCGTAAAAAAAGCCGACGTAGCATACCGCTTTCCCCTGGCCGAATGTATGCGCCCTGACAAAGATTCAGCCCGATAGCGTTGCGCTTATCGGGCCTTCGGGTGACGCATGCTTTAGCGTGTCGCCCAGCCCTGCTTGTGGAGATAGTCAAGAATAAACGGTCGACTTTCTTTCACCAACGTACGGCGAATATGGTCGCTCCAGGTATCACGGCGCGCGTTGGTGCTGCGCGACAGATAATACTGCGCCAGCTGTTCGTCGTACTGCGCCAGCACTTCGCGATCCATCGGTTGGTAATGGTTTTCATGCACCAACAGCGTGGCAGGTAGACGCGGCTTGAGATCCGGATGGCTTGCCGGCCAGCCCAGGCACAGACCAAACAGCGGCAGCACGTGCTTTGGCAGCGCCAGCAGCTCGGTCACGGTTTCGATGTTATTACGCAACCCGCCGATATACACGCCCCCCAGTCCCAGCGACTCCGCCGCGGTCAGCGCATTTTGCGCCATCAGCGCGGTATCCACTACGCCCAACAGCAGTTGTTCCGCCAGGCCCAGCTGCGCATCAGGGAAAATCTGTAGATGACGGTTAAAATCGGCGCAGAATACCCAGAATTCTGCCGCCTGCGCCACGTGCTGCTGCCCGCCGGTCAGGCCGACCAGCTGCTCGCGCATCGCCTTATCGGTAATGCGAATAATCGATGTACACTGCAAAAAGCTCGAGCTGGACGTTGCCTGGGCGCTGGCGATAATCGCCTGACGCTGATCGTCGCGAATCGGTTCGTCGGTGAATTGACGAATGGAGCGATGGTTAAGCAATACCTCAATGGTCGGTGTCATCTTTGTTTTCCTTTTTTCGCGACTGGCCAGGATTCATCAGTTGCGGCGCTACGGCGCGGGCAATACCGAGGAACAGCACGCCAGCGGCAGGCAGCATCAGCGCAATTCCCACGAAGATCATCACCACCGCCGCCAGCGGGCTGGCGAACGGCGCAGGCAGCGTGACGTACTGATTCAGCGACAGCCATGCCACCGCCAGCACAATCATGCCGATGGTCTCCAGAATTAAAACGCTTTTCGGTAGTGCTCCCAGCGAACGCATGCCTCTCCTCCTGTGAACCTGTCGCGTATTTTGATAGCCAATTCAGCTCGAGTATAACGGTAAGCGGGGAAAAATAATTAGCCAAACATAGCCTTGATGAATCAGAACAACAGGCAGAACCTTCTTTCCCCCGCGCGTCCGGCGCGGCATGATAAGCGCCATTCGCCGACAGGCACATTGATTATTCCGCTCGTTTGAGGAGAGACACTATGTTTACCGTAATTTTTGGTCGTCCGGGCTGCCCTTATTGCGTTCGTGCAAAAGAGCTGGCGGAGAAACTGACTCAGGAGCGCGACGATTTTAACTACCGTTACGTGGATATTCACGCAGAAGGCATCAGCAAAGCCGATCTGGAAAAAACGGTGGGTAAACCGGTTGAAACCGTGCCGCAGATTTTTGTCGATCAGAAACACATCGGCGGCTGCACCGATTTTGAAGCGTGGGCGAAAGAGAACCTGGGCCTGTTTGCCTGATTCGCTTAACGAGACGTGACACGACGCCCGCCCTACAGCGGGCGTTTGTTTTCCCGGCGTTTGTCGTGCAGCAACGAACTGACGAACAGATAGCACAGCGCGCCGAGCGCACACCAGAAGATAGCGCTGAACAACCACGCCAGCTCCTGCCAGAAAGAACCGTGATTCTCGAGAAACAGTCGCGTCAGCAGCAGGCACAGCGGTGCGGCAAGAATCGCCCCCACCAGCGGCAACATCACCCGACGACGCGGAGAGATAAAGCTGGACACGGCGCCTGGAATAATAAAAAACAGCAGGCCGAGTTCAGGATTTCCGGATGCGCGAAATGCGCCCTTGACGTGCAGGACGAGTGAAAAAAAGACCACTATAAAAAGTAAAAAGCAGCATATTATACCGACCCAACCGCGTTCAGTTTTCACACGCATCTCCTGAAAAATTCTCTATCAAACCCCATTCATCACCCTTACGGGCGCCCAGTCAGATAAAGTTTTTGGCTTTCCCTGCCAAAACACTTCGGTGCTAAAAGCGATTGTTGCTAGCCGTAGCTTTCAGGAACGATTAAACTACTGACCGCTATTTTCTGGTTATTTTTTGGGTACAGGATAGCATTAAGCCAACCATTGCCCTTGGTCAACAGTAGACCAAATAACCCTTTCTTTCAACACGTTACTGGTAAACGATAAGTTAGATTCCGTGAATATAAACGTCGCAGATTTGTTAAACGGGAATTACATCCTGTTATTATTCGTGGTATTAGCGCTGGGGCTTTGTCTTGGCAAATTACGTCTGGGCTCCATCCAACTTGGTAATTCCATTGGCGTTTTAGTCGTCTCCCTCTTATTAGGGCAGCAGCACTTTAGTATTAACACCGACGCGCTGAATTTGGGCTTTATGCTGTTTATTTTCTGCGTTGGTGTTGAAGCCGGACCCAACTTTTTTTCTATTTTCTTCCGCGACGGTAAAAATTATCTCATGCTGGGGTTAGTGATGGTCGGCAGCGCGCTGCTGATTGCGCTGGGCCTCGGTAAACTCTTCGGCTGGGATATCGGTCTGACCGCCGGTTTGCTTGCCGGCTCCATGACGTCTACGCCGGTTCTGGTGGGGGCGGGGGATACTCTGCGCCACTCCGGCATGGAGAGCGCTCTGCTGGCGCAGGCGCAAGATCATCTGAGTCTTGGTTATGCCCTGACCTACCTGATTGGTCTGGTGAGCCTGATCGTCGCCGCCCGCTATATGCCGAAGTTCCAGCATCAGGATCTGCAAACCAGCGCCCAGCAGATCGCCCGCGAGCGCGGTCTTGACACCGACACCAATCGTAAAGTCTATCTGCCGGTGATCCGCGCCTACCGCGTGGGGCCAGAGCTGGTTGCATGGGCCGACGGCAAAAATCTGCGTGAACTGGGCATCTATCGCCAGACCGGCTGCTATATCGAACGTATCCGCCGCAACGGCATTCTGGCGAACCCGGACGGCGACGCCGTCCTGCAAATGGGTGATGAGATTTCGCTGGTTGGCTACCCGGATGCCCATGCGCGTCTGGACCCGAGCTTCCGTAACGGTAAAGAGGTGTTCGACCGCGATCTGCTGGACATGCGCATCGTTACCGAAGAGATCGTGGTGAAAAATCACAATGTTGTGGGTCGCCGTCTGGCGCAGCTAAAGCTGACCGACCACGGCTGCTTCCTCAACCGCGTCATCCGTAGCCAGATTGAAATGCCGATCGACGATAACATCGTCCTCAACAAAGGTGATGTGCTACAGGTGAGCGGCGACGCGCGCCGCGTGAAAACCGTCGCCGATCGTATCGGCTTCGTCTCCATCCACAGCCAGGTGACCGACCTGCTGGCCTTCTGCGCCTTCTTTATCATCGGCCTGATGATTGGCATGATCACCTTCCAGTTCAGCAACTTTAGTTTCGGCGTCGGCAACGCTGCCGGATTGCTGTTTGCGGGCATCATGCTTGGCTTCCTGCGTGCTAACCACCCCACCTTCGGCTATATCCCGCAGGGCGCGCTGAACATGGTGAAAGAGTTTGGTCTGATGGTGTTTATGGCGGGCGTCGGCTTAAGCGCTGGCGGCGGCATTGGCAACAGCCTCGGCGTGGTTGGCGGCCAGATGCTGGTTGCGGGACTGTTTGTCAGCCTGGTTCCGGTGGTTATCTGCTTCCTGTTCGGTGCTTACGTCCTGCGCATGAACCGCGCGCTGCTGTTCGGCGCCATTATGGGAGCGCGTACCTGTGCGCCAGCAATGGAAATCATCAGCGACACCGCGCGTAGCAATATTCCGGCGCTGGGTTATGCGGGCACATATGCGATCGCAAACGTGCTGTTAACCCTCGCCGGTACGCTCATTATCATCATCTGGCCAGGACTAGGCGGCTAGCCCTGACAGGGGGAAAACAAAGAAAAGAAAATTTTTTTGCGCAACGCAGAACTTTTCCTCAGGGTGCGAGTCTTAATTAGTGCCACTGCTTTTCTTTGATGTCCCCATTTTGTGGAGCCCATCAACCCCGCCATCTTTGGTTCAAGGTTGATGGGTTTTTTGTTGCCTGAATTTCATATCCTTCAATATCAGCCACTTATACACCAACTATTCCTTTGATGGCGGCAAAATGGCGACAGAGTTTTCCCCATGGCGGCAACAGGCATAAAAAAACCCGCCAGCGGCGGGTCAGACTCAGTAAGCAAATTGTTCCTGCATACCTTTGGGATGAGGCGGTGCTTCGCTGATTTTTTGCGGACGGCACACTGACCGCACAAAAGTCTCATGCGTCACGAAGGTATGACCGCATTCGATGTTCGTGCACTGGTTGTAGCGTTCTTTGGTTTCATTGGAAACCTGGAAACTGCTTCGGGTATGTGCCGCCTGTCCGCACATAGGACAATTCATCATAATAATCAGCCCTCATTATTAACCAGTTCGCAATAATGATACAGCATAGTTCGCAATTTGGAACTAATCATTCCATTTCGAACCCATCTATTTTTACTTCAAAATCCAGGCTGGTCGTAAATCCATTATCTGCCGTAACGGTATGGGTCAGCGTGGTAATGGTCCATTCCGCATCATCAATCTGCTTTTTGAACCCCTGTACCTTTACTGGCATTTCCGTATAGAGATCAGCGCGCCCCTCTGCCAGCTGCATAGAGAATGAAGCCACCCCACGCTGCAGGCGCTCCCATTGCATTTTTGCGGCCCGTTCCGCATTGCTGCGGTTCGCATAGGTCCGACTGAGGACCAGCACGTTTTCATCCGTACCGACCAGGTAATCCCCCTGTTTCTCCTCCGGCGTTTTTGTCGTTGTGGTTTTTCGCTTCCGTTTTACCTTTACCGCTTCTTTTTTTACCGGTTCCCGCGTATGCAGCCAGCTGGCAATAACGCCGGTATAGGCGCCACGGTCTGCCAGGGTGAAGCGGTGGCCATCGCCATCTTTACGGGTAATCGTGATAACCGGCAGCGCTTTGCCACTGGCAGTTTTGCCCTGGCCCTGCCGGAGAAACAGCAGATTGCCATCCTTCACAGATGCAATGGCGCCATACTGGCGCGCCAGCCGCATCAGGAAACTGGCGTCGCTCTCGTTTGTCTGGTCGATGTGATCGATCGCTTTGTCGGTCAGGTCTTTGCCCAGCGCCATTTTCAGGTTATGGCGCCCGGCTATTTCTTTCACCACCTCCCCCACGGTTGTCTGGTGCCATGACTTTTCACGCCGGGTATTCAGCGTTTCCCGGAAGTCAGCGCTGCGGGCGCGAATGGTCAGACGGTCAGGCGCGCCGCTGTGTTCAATTTCATCTACCGTATAACCACCCTTTGGGAACAGCGGCTGACCTTTCCAACCCAGCGCCACGGTGATCACCGCTCCACGGCGCGGCAGCACAATCAGACCGTCCGCGTCGTCCAGCTCCAGATCAAGCTGGTCAGCCTCAAAGCCCCGGTTATCGGTCAGGGTCAGGCTCATCAGGCGCTTATCCAGCACCGTTGTAATATCCTTACCCTCAATCGTGATGCTGAATGCTGGCGTTTTGCTGCCGGTATTCAGCAGCCCTGAATCAAAACTCATGACAGCAACCCTCCCACCGTTCCGCTGATGCTGCCAATTGCAGACGTTGCCGTGTCCTGCAGAATGCCCAGTTGATCGCTAAGGCTGCCGAACATATCCGCCAGCGACTCATCCACCCGCTTAAGTACCAGTGAGAACTCAATACGGCGTGCGGCGCCATCTTGAAAAAATCCCGTTTTCGTCTGGCTAAGACTTTCAATCATATACATTCCGTAAATCGCCCCGCTCCCCTCTATTAGCGGCCATGCCTTCCCCTGCTCAGCCATCAGTTCCAGCGCCAGCAGCGACATCCTGCCTCCGGTCAGTGACGGCATCAGAACACCAGATAGCGTCAGCGGATCGCTGTCCTGCCCGAGAAACTGCACCGCCGGGCGGCGGTTTACCCGGCTGTTTGTTGCCAGGCGCCAGCTGCGCTGATACTGCAGCTCCTGATAAGGGACCGTGCGTAACTCGAAAACAAATAATCCCAGCACCATCATCATGAGTCATATCCCCCCTGATCGCTGTAGTTACTCCGGGCCTTCGCCCTGATCCGGCGGTCGCGCTCATCGAGCTGGCGCGCCACCTCTCGCGCAATGTCCTGCGCATTCTGTCCTGGCTGGGCCTGGATAATAATCTGCGTGGGTGCGTCCACACGGATAACCGGCTGTACACTGGCGCTCTGGCCCATCATTGCGGCGCCTGATTTTATCGGCAGGCTAAACGGATGAAGCGGGGCCGCATCGACCGGCGCCGCAGCCACCCCCATCATCCCGGCAACCACCGAGGCCAGCGCCGCTGTGCGTCGCCTGCTGGTTACGTTTACCGGGCCGTTGATAATCTCCGGGCCGTTCTCCCCCACGATGCCAAACTGCCCGCGCGGGATATTACCGCCGGTATCGTACATCCCCGCATAAGCCGGGAATCCGCCGGGCGGCAACATTACGCTGCCGTTACCGCCCACTGTAGCAGGTGTCTGATTGGGTAGCCGGGCGCTGGCGGCCTCCTTACTGACCAAACCCAGCTTTTCCAGCAACCAGACCACGCCGGATTTCAAGGACTCCAGCGGATGCAGCGCCATTTTCAGCCCTTCCGCCAGCATTTCCCCGAACAAACGCCCCATTGATGCCGCGCTCTGCAGCTCTGCCGCCGTCGATTTAACTGGCGTCAGCAAATCGGTAAACCAGCCCCACAACTCCCTGACCTTATCCCCTACCCACCGAAAAATGGGCATTAGCGGGGTGAAGGCTGACAGGATCGGCGCAGCTGCCGCTTTGAACCCTTCCACCACGCCCCCCAGAAAGGCGCTGATAGGTTGCCAGTATTTCCAGACCACCATCGCCACCCCAGCCAGCGCAGCCACCACCAGACCGATCGGACTCAACAGCGCGCCCAACAGACCGGCCACAGAAAACAGCGCCACACGCAGCACTGCCAGCGGCCCGGAAACCAGCAAGCGCAGCCCCCCACCCGTGCGGGTCGCTGCAGCTGCAGCGGAAGGTAAAGCCTTAACCGCCAGCATCGACAGCGCGAACCGGATCACCGCAATCGGCCCCAGCACTGCAGCCACCGCCACCGCCAGCGTACCCAGCCCGACAGTGATCGCCGCCGTCGCCGCAGCCACTTTCATCAGCGTGCCAGCCAGCACAGGATTCTGCTCAACCCAGCGCCGCAGCGCCCCGGTCACGCCTTTAACCATGCTCATGATATCCATCAGCGGCTGGCGCAGCGTTTCCCCCAGGCTGCTGAAAGCGTTCTGCGCGCCCGTCTTAACCAGCAACCACTGCGCAGACAATGAATCTTTATTAATGTCGGATTCTTTCTGCATTGAGCCGTTCGCATCAGCTCCGGCGGTGAGTTTCAACTGTCGCTGCAGCTCCGGCAGGTTGTTAGCCAGTTTCGCGGCATCATCGCCAAACTCTTTACCAAAAATCATCGTCATTGCAGACAGGCGCTTATCCTGCGGCAGCTTGTTGACCTTCTCCAGTACGCGCTGAATAGTGCCCATGGCATCCGTGGTCATCTGCTTTTCGATCTCTGCCGGATTGAGTTTCAGCAGGTCCATACCTTCAAAAAAGCGTTTGCTTTGCATGGTGGCAATGGAAAGCTCACGCACCATGGCATTTGAAGCACTGGCGGCAATTTCAGGCGCGGCGCCCAGAGAAAGGAAAGTTGAACCCAGCGCCGCCGCTTTGCGGAAGTCGAGGCGGTCAGCCACGCCCCCCATGCGCTGCAGGACGTTGATAATATCCCCGCCCTTTGACATGGCGTTATCGTCCAGGTAGTTCAGCGCATCGCCCAGCTGCTCAATGTTGCGCGTAGGCACTTTATACAGCTGCGCTATTTTTCCTAACCCCTCCGCCAGTTCATCTGCAGGCAGCTCAAAGGCCGTTGCTGCTTTAGCTGCGGTGGAGGCAAAGGCCAGCAGATCGCGCTTCTGGTCCTCAAAAGGATCATCCTGATTGATCACGCCCATGCGGGCGCCCCCCTCAACCAATGCCGCGTAGTCAATCGCGCCGTTCTCCATCGGCAGCTGCTCACTGGCTGCTTTGATGGCATCCTGCATTTCATAAAACTGCTTTGTGCGGTTGCCGTTGTCGTCACGCAGCCCATTAACCTGTTTTGCCACGCCTTTCATGGCATCTTCCATGCTGGCATAACTCCTGACCGCAGCCACAACCGGCGCCCCCATTGCTGCGCCAGCGGCTGCCGTTGTCGCCCCGGAGCCAGCGATGCGATCACGAACTTCAAGACGGCGGGAATACTGCTCACGGACCGCATTCATCCGCGCCTGCTGTTCCCCCAGGCGTTTGAGTGATTTTTGCTGGCGGTCCAGCGCCAGCCGCGTTTCGTCAGCATTCTGCCGCAGCTCGCGCTGGGCGCTGCTAAGTTTGCGGGTGTCCAGCCCGGCTTCATTCAGGGCAAGCCGCTGTTTTTGTACAGACTGACGCAAGCCGTTGTACTGCCCCTGTAGCTCATTAACACGGTTTTTTGCCTGTTCAAGCAGCCTGGCCTGCTGCGCCGTTGGGCGGTTGGTTGCTGAAAACTGCGTTGCAAGTTTTGCGGCTTCCTCGCGGGCGGCTTTCAGGTTTTGACCGGTGACGGCAAGCTGTCCGTTCGCCTTACGAAAGCCATCAATACGGGCGGCCTGAGAATCAAGCGCTTTGAGGCTGGCGCGGCTTTGCTGGATTGCGGCTGCCAGCTCCTTAGAGCTGGCCTGCGCAGAACGGAAGGGGCGGGTGAGTTTATCCACCGCATTCAGAATGACCTGCAGGCGCAGGTTGTTATCGCTCATCGCTGGCTCCGCTTCTCTGTATCGCTTTGTACCGCCATTCCAGCACTTCGGTCAGCGGCATAACGTCAGTGACGGAGGGCGGCCAGTGAAAAATGGTGGCAATATCTGCCACCAAATCATCTACCGTCAGGCAGTCGGTAAACCGGCAAGCACCGACTTCTTCAACAAAAAAGTGACCACCTCAACAGACAACGAGGTGAGATCGGCGGGGTCCAGCTCTGCCATTTCCTGCTGCGTCAGCGTCGGGGTGGAAATGCGGGGGATCACCGTCATCATGGCGCCCACATCCATATCCATAAGGGCCTGCAGGCGCGTACCACGCAGTGCGCCGGATTGCGGCTTACGCAGTACAATTTCAGTGATTTCAGTTTTACCGCGCTTGATTGGGGTATCCAGCTGCACAGTCTTTTCAGTCAGTTTATCGCTCATTATCTTTTCCATTAGGGTTATTGCGCGGCCTGCCGCGCCATCAGGTTAATCAGAGGCCAATTGCGTTGCGGTGTTCTTCCAGCAGGTCCACACCATCACAAATTTCGACCATATTGATAACATCGACCTCATAGAGCACCTCACCGGCGATCGTCAGCTTCGCATAGGTATTGGTGCTGCTGACCTTCGTGGAATTGCTCTCACCCGTTTTCAGTTCGCCAGCATCCACCTCTTTATGGCGCCCACGTACAACCAGCTCAACCGCCTGCACTTCGCCGGTATCGTCACGCTGAATTGAGCCAGTGAAACGCAGCTGGATGCCGTCGACAGTGGCTTTCCCCATCTGCTTGTATAGCAGTGACTCCATACCGCCAATTGAGAATTCGGTATCCAGCGCGCCATCATCCAGCCCCAAATCCACATCTGCAGATCCCGGCATCCCGCCGCCGCGATATTTTTCAAACTTGCGTGAATACTTTGGCAAGGTGATTGACTCAACAATCCCCATCCAGTTGTTCCCATCGTTAAACAGGTTCAGGTGCTTTAACTTGCGTGGTAATGCCATGTATCCTCCTTATGCGCTGACGCGGCTGGTAAAATCGACCAGATAGCGATCGGTGATGCGCTGGCGCAGCATCAGATTTTCAAGCGGCGGCACTGGCGTATAGTCGTAGTCGATCGCCAGTTTCCCGGCTTTCAGGGTGTCCTTATCGTTCACCGACTCATCCAGCCAGCAATCACCACCAATCAGATAGCCCTGGTTAACCAGGCTGCGCATTTTGGCGCGGATACCTTCGATAATGTCGCGGGCCAGTGATGGATTCAGCGGCATATCAACTGCCCACATATGCGCTTCCGCCATGGTGTCAGCCAGCACCTGCGCCGTGCGGGTGTAGTTTTCAAACTGGAACAACGGATCATCACTGAGGCAACGGGAACCCCAGAAGCGGAAACCGTCTTTACGAATGAGGGTGGTGATATCGTTCTGGTTAAGCAGTCCCGCATCCGTTGCCGGGTCCTGCAGATCCCAGGACACATCAGCGGACAGGCCAGTGACGCCATTCACGCCCACGTTAGACAGGGTTTTGTGCCAGCCGGTCTGCTCGTCAATTTTGGCGCGCATACCCAGCGCGCGAGCGGTGGCAAAAGCCGTCGCATCCGCCTGCAGCACGGTGTCAAAGTTGATAAAGTCAGGCCAAATCAACATCCCTTCACGCTGGCTGAAATTCTCACGATAGGCGATCGCTTCCTCCACCGTTTTGCAGCCATAGGCGGAAAGGTAAGCGAACCCGCGCAGGCTCTGCGCCACGCTAAGCAGTTCAGTGGAAACCGCCTGCGTATCATGGCCCGGCACACCGAGGATGCGCGGCTTAACGCCCAGCTGCGACTGCGCAGACAGCAGCGCTTTGATGCCCGTTTTTTTACCGTCTGCCGTGACGCCGCCGATAATATTGGCGGTGGTTTCAGCTTCGGTTTCACCCTGGGCCACGCGGATAACCACGGTGACAGGCTTTGCCTGATCTGCAATAGCATCCAGCGAGCGGGCCAGCGTGCCGGACTCGCCTGCTTTGCCGCTGGCGGTCAGCACATCGGTCAGAAGGACCGGCTTATTGAGGGGGAACACGGACGCATCGGCATCATCGCCGGTGCAGACCATGCCCACGATGGCAGTGCTCACCGTGGTAATCGTTCGGGTGCCTTCGTTGATTTCTTCAACGCGCACGCCGTGGTGGTAATCCTGAGCCATAAGGCATTATCTCCGGTTGACAGGGATGCCTTATGTTCTGGTTGATACGCACGCGGCGCACGTGTTTCTGCCTGTGCCATCACTGACACAATAACGGGGTTTTCAGCCTGGCTGGCTGGCGGGAAATTTCTTATACAGAGTGGAAATACCCACATCAAAAAGCAGCGCCACGCGCTGACGTGTTTCACCTGCAGCCAGTAACCGCCCGGCCTGCGCCCATTGTTCCTGTGACAACTTTGGACGGCGCCCGCCGATTCTCCCCTGCGCCCTTGCTGCAGCCAATCCCGCACGGGTTCTTTCCACAATCAGTTCACGTTCCATTTCAGCCAGGGCGCCCATGATGTGGAAGAAAAAGCGCCCCATGGGTGTCGAGGTATCAATGCTATCCGTCAGACTGCGGAAATTAACAGCCCGCTGCCGCAACTCCTCCACGAGAATAACCAGATGCCGCATACTGCGCCCAAGTCGATCAAGCTTCCAGACAACCAGCGTATCTCCTGGCGACAGGGTTTTAAGCAGCTTTTTTAATCCTGGGCGGTCCGATGTTTTACCGCTCATTTTATCCTCAAATATTAGCTCACATCCTGACCGTTCCAGTGCATCACGCTGCAGTGCAGTATTTTGTTCATTTGTTGATACACGTATATAGCCTACTAACATGCTGCCTCCCTGATAAAAGGCAGCATTGTGCTACTCAACGATAGATTTTTGATCAAAGGCTAAAAATTTCGTTAATCCAAGCGGAGGTTTCAGGAGTGCGTACAAATGGGCCATGAACACTCGCGTAACACCCCTTTGATGCCACATCCCGCTCAAGGTTAATACCGATCCAATCAACCGAGCAGATTACTCTTTCATCATCTTCGACAACACCTTTTACGATTCCTATATGCTTAATCGCAATCATAGGGCTGCCACGGCCTTTCATCCTTTTTATGGCGATTCTATCTCCAGGCCTGATTTCTTTTGCCGCTTCGAATTGAACTTTGTCTTCATCAATTCCCCATCCCAAAACCCAGATGTGGTTTTTAACGAACTTCTCATCCTGGTGGTCAACACCATTCCAAGACGCGCCAACTAACCAATAACGCTGCTGATTATCCATTTTATCTCCAATACCTATATGAAACGGCATCATTCTGGCATAACAAAATCCCCCTTACCCTGAACAGATTCAATAAATTAAATAATTCTCTTAAACCTTGGTTTGCAAGACACGGTAAACAAAGCCACTGGCGCTATGCAAAAAGCATCGAACGGCTCAGATATTGCAGACGTCTCGGCGTTCAGAAAATCATTACAACTCGGTACGGCGGCGACACGAAATGTCGGTATGGGGAGTGCTTCCAATCTGGTTGATATGGATAGCATCAGATCGTTAATGGGAGGAAATGGTTATATACAGATTCCTTGTATGGCTACCACTGGAAATAACTTGAAGTTTTATCTTCAATGGGGGAGTACTTCAGCCCCTATTAATTCCAATAATACGTATAGCGTGAATATCGCGTTTCCCAACACCATATTATTTGCAACAGGCAACCGGTGGACGAATGGTTCTAACGCATCAATGAATGTAAATGCAATTGGGACGCAAGGTATTCAGATTCAGAACTGGGCGCAAAGTGGTTATGCCGAAAATTGCGCATGGATCGCAATTGGTTACTAAGGGGATATTGTGAAAGAT
>NZ_JANEWH010000061.1:0-28274 GCF_028069715.1 Kluyvera sp. Awk 3
GTCCAGTTATTTATTTCTTTGAAAGAATTAAAAATTTAAGGGTAAGGAGTTAATGAGGTATGCGTAATTTATTTGTTCCCGCGGCGTTAATTTCACTCGCGTTGGGTTTAAGCGGCTGTGATGATGCAAAAAATAAAGAAACCGCCGCGGCTCCTGCGGCCAGCAGCGACAGCGCGCCGAAAGAGGGCGGTTCGCTGATTATCGGTATTACCAGCGGCGATCCGCTGGCGGTGAACCCGATTTATGCCAGCGATCGCACGACGCTCACCATTATGCAGGCGCTGTACGCGCCGCTCTACAGCTACAACGACGGGAAAGTCGAGTGGGGCCTGGCTGAAAGCCTTGAGCCTTCCGCCGATAACCTCAGCTATACCCTGAAGCTCAAGCCTAACCTGAAATGGCAGGACGGTCAGCCGATCACCGCCGACGACGTGGTCTTCACCTTCAACAAACTGTTGGATGAAAAGCAGCATAGCTTCTTCCGCAGTATGTTTATGTTCGGCGGCAAGCCGGTGCAGGTGAGCAAGATCGATGATTTAACGGTGAAATTTACATTACCGCAGGTTAGCGCCGCGTTTGTTGGCACGCTGGTGCAGATCTACCCGATCCCGCAGCACGTGTTCGCTAACGAAAGCGATCTGGAAAAAAGCGCGAAAAACGATGCCCCGGTAGGCTCCGGGCCGTTCAAATTCAAAGAGTACCGCGCGGGTCAGTACTATGCGCTCACCCGCTTTGACGACTACTGGAACGGCAAAGCGAAGCTTGATTCGGTGACCTATCGCTTTGCGAAAGACAGCAATTCGGCAAACCTTGCGCTGCAAAACGGCGAGATAAACTTGAAGATGGTCGACCCGCAGGATGTCACCCGCCTGCAAAAAACCGATAAATTTAACTTCGTGGTTTACCCGGAAGGGCGTCTGGCTTACATGACCTTTAACCAGAACGTACCGGCGATGCAGAGCAAAGCCCTGCGCCAGGCCATTGCCTATGCCATCAACAAAAACGATCTGGTGACGACGGCCTTCACGTCGCTGGACTACGCTAAACCGGCAACCTCATTCCTGACGCCGGACACGCTGTACCATTCTGACGATGTGGATCAGTACGCTTACGATCTGGATAAGGCGAAAGCGCTACTGAAAGCGTCCGGCGCGCCGAACGACCTGAAGCTGCGTTTAGCCTATATCAACACCAATAAAACCCAGGAGAGCATGGGGCTGTATATCCAGCAGCAGCTGAAGGCGCTGGGGATCAACGTCGAGCTGATGCCGCTGGACGCCAACGCCATGTCCCAGCGCAGCCTGGACATGAACAACACCGCCTATGAACTGAGCCTGGGTGGTTACATCATGGGTGCCGAGCCGGATGGTTACAAATCGCTGTTTATGAGCAACGAAGCCTACAACTACGCGCACTATAAAAATCCACAGTTCGATGCCCTGTGGGATAAAGGCGCCATTGAAACCGATAGCGCCAAACGCGGTGAAATCTATAAGCAAATCCAGCAGGTGGTGGCGACGGACATGACCTACTATCCGATTGCCTACACCAACGCGGTGGTGGCGGTTGATAAACGTTTCGGCGGCACTCAGGAAGCAGAGCCGAAGCCGGTTTATATGTTCCAGGATTTATCGAAGCTCTATCAAAAATAAGTATTTTTAGCCCCCGCTTGCGGGGGCTTTTTGTGAAGGGAATGTCGTGAACACTATGTTGACTCGTCGGCTGCTGCAGCTGCTGCCGATGCTTTTCTTTATCTCGCTGGTGGCGTTTTTGCTGGTCAAACTCGCCCCCGGTGACCCGGTTGCGGCCTACATAACGCCGCGCATGTCGCCGGAAGACATTGCGCATATCCGCCACAGCCTGGGGCTGGATAAACCGCTGGTCACCCAGTATCTCATCTGGCTGAAAAATATCCTGCGTGGCGATCTAGGCTATTCGCTGATTTACCATCGCCCAGTGCTGGAGATGATTGTCGAACGGATCCCCGCCACCCTTGGTCTGATGGGGGCATCGCTGCTGTTGGCTATCGTCCTGGCGGTGCCGCTGGGTCTGCTGGCCGGGGCATTTAAGCACCGCTGGCTGGACTACGTGCTGAACCTGTTTGCCTATATCGGCATTTCGGTACCCATTTTCTGGTTTGGTATCCTGCTGATTACCGTGTTTGCCGTCCAGCTCAACTGGTTTCCCAGTATGGGGATGCGCACAATCGGCATTGAGGACAGCTGGCTGGACGTGACGCGCCACGGCGTGTTGCCGTGCATTGCGCTGACTTTTTACAACCTCTCGACTTACGTGCGTTACGTACGCTCCAACACCATTAGCCAGCTCTCGGCGGATTACGTGCAAACGCAGCTCGCCTATGGGGCGACCTACCGCACGATTCTGTTCCGTCATGTGCTGAAAAACGTGCTGCTGCCGGTGATTACGCTGTTTGGCCTGTCGTTTGGCGAACTGGTGGTGGGAGCTTATGTCACCGAGAGCGTCTTCTCCTGGCCGGGGATGGGGCTGCTTGGGATCCAGGCGATCACCTCGCTGGACTACCCGCTGATCATGGCGATTATTCTGCTGTCGTCACTGATGCTGATCGTTGGCAACCTGCTGGCCGATCTGCTGTATCGCTTCGCCGATCCCCGCATTCGTACATTGAGGTAGCCACGATGACCAGACGCTGGCAAAACGTACGCCATCAGCTTCGCCGCAATCGTCCGGCGCAGTTTTCGCTGTTGGTACTGTTTATTTTTATTCTCGCGGCGCTGTGCGCGGGATTGACCCCTTACGACCCGGACCAGATGTCACTGGCCTCGCGGATGCTGCCGCCCGATGCCAGCCATTGGTTCGGCACCGACGAATATGGCCGCGACTATTTTACCCGCGCGCTGTGGGGCGGGCGGATTTCCCTGCTGGTCGGCTTCCTGGCGATGCTGTTTTCCACGCTGATCGGCACGCTGGTGGGCACGATTAGCGGCTACTTTGGCGGCTGGCTGGATAATTTGCTGATGCGCGCCGTTGATATTCTGATGGCGATTCCCGCTTTCTTCCTGCTGCTGGTGCTGAACGCCTATCTGAAGCCGGGCGTGGACAACATCATTCTGATTATCAGCCTGCTGACGTGGATGAACATGTCGCGTCTGGTACGCGCGGAAACGCTGTCGATTAAGGAGCGTGAATATGTCCTGTATGCGCGCGCTTCCGGCGAACATCCGCTGCGCATTATTGCCCGCCATATCATTCCCGGCGTGCTGCCGACAATTATTGTGGCCGCCACGCTAAACATCGCTTCGGCAATCCTGATGGAGTCGACGCTGAGCTTCCTTGGCCTCGGCGTACAGCAGCCCGCGGCATCATGGGGCAGCATGCTGAACAACGCGCAGTCGTATATTGGCGAAGCATCCTGGCTGGCGATGTTCCCGGGGATTCTGATTCTGCTGACCGTGTTCAGCTTTAACGTGCTGGGCGACGTTTTCCGTACCGCCTTTGAACCGGGAGCCAACCGCGATGAGTAACCTGCTGGAGATTACCAATCTGCACACTTCTTTCTTCACCCGTGAGGGTGAAGTACATGCGGTGCGTGGCGTCAGTTTTTCGTTGAACGCCGGGGAACTGGTCGGCATTGTCGGAGAATCCGGATGCGGTAAGAGCGTTACCTGTAAGTCGATTCTCCAGCTGCTCGGCAATAACGGCAAAATTACCGGCGGCAGCATTCGCTTTCGCGGCGATGACCTGGCGGAGAAAACGTCGCAACAGATGCGGCGGATTCGCGGCAGTGAGATTGCGATGATTTTCCAGGACCCGATGACGGCGCTGAATCCGGTGCTGACCATTGGTCGCCAGATGAGCGAAATTCTGATGCGCAATCAGGGGCTGGACCGCCGGGCGGCAAAAGCGAAAGCGCTGGCGATGCTCGATAGCGTCGGTATCGCCGATGCGGCGCGACGCTTTGAACAGTATCCGCATGAGTTCAGCGGCGGGATGCGTCAGCGCGTGATGATTGCCATTGCGCTCTCCTGCAACCCGCAGCTGTTGATTGCCGATGAGCCCACCACCGCGCTGGATGTGACCATCCAGGCGCAAATTCTGCGGCTGCTGAAGTCGCTACAGCAACAGACGCAGACCGCTATCCTGCTGATTACCCACGACCTTGGCGTGGTGGCGCAAATGTGCAGCCGCGTGGTGGTGATGTATGGCGGGCAGGTGATGGAAGAGGGGAAGGTTGAAGATATCTTCCTGCGCCCGGCGCATCCCTATACACAAGGGCTACTGGCCTCCTTACCGCGTGCCGACGACCCGGAGCATCGGCTATCGCCCATTGAAGGCTCCCCGCCCGGTCTGTTAAACCCGCCGCCGGGCTGCCCGTTTGCCGAGCGTTGCGCGCATCGTCGGCCGCAGTGCGCGCGTCCGCCCGCGTTTTATTCCTGCGGTGAGGGGCATCGAGTGGCATGTTGGTTATGGCTGGAACAGGAGGCATCGGCATGAGCGAGTTACCGTTAATTCGTCTGCGCGAGGTACGTAAACACTATGCGCTGAACGGTGGGTTGTTAGGCCCCAAACGGCTGGTGAAAGCGGTGGATGGCGTCAGCTTTGATATTCAGCCGGGGGAGACATTCGGCCTGGTGGGGGAGTCCGGCTGCGGCAAATCGACGGTGGGACGCGCCATTTTACGCCTGTTCGACATTACTTCCGGCGACATTGCCTTTGCCGGGCAGGAGATTGCCCAGGCGTCGGAGAAAACTCTTAAGCCGCTACGCCGCCGGATGCAGGCGATATTTCAGGACCCGTGGTCGTCGCTGAACCCCGGCATGACGGTGCAGCAGCTGGTGGCGGAGCCGATGAAGATTCATGGCTATGATGCGCAGACCCAGCGTGAACGCGCGGCGGAAATGCTCGACAAAGTCGGCCTGAAATCCGAGCATCTGACGCGCTTCCCGCATGAGTTTAGCGGCGGCCAGCGCCAGCGTATCAGCATTGCCCGTGCGTTGTCGGTGAATCCGGAGTTCGTGCTGTGCGACGAACCGCTGTCGGCGCTGGACGTATCGGTACAGGCGCAGGTGGTCAACATCCTACAGGATCTCCAGCAGGAGTTGGGGCTGACCTATCTGTTCATTGCCCACGATCTGTCGATGGTGCGGCATATTTCCAGCCGCATCGGGGTGATGTATCTCGGCAAACTGGTCGAAGTCGCGCCTGCCGGAGAACTGTATCAGCGGCCCGCGCACCCGTATACTCAGGCGCTACTGGCGTCGGTACCGGTGCCTGATCCACGCGTGCGGCAACTGGAGGAAGGCGGGCTGAAGGGCGAGATTCCGAGCCCGACGGCGGACATTCGCGGCTGCCGATTTTGCAGCCGTTGCCCGCATGTCATGCCGCAGTGCCAGCAGCAGGAGCCGCCAATGCAGGAGATCGCGCCGCGTCACTTTGCGGCCTGCTGGCTATTTAAAGCTTAAGCGTGCGTAGCCAGCCAGTGGACGACCGCTTCCGATGTGCCGCGAAAGACAATCTTGTCGGCTTTTTTCTCTAGCTGATAGCGGTACATTGGGTCGTAATACTCGTTCAGCAGCGGCACCAGCCAGGCGAAGTGCGCCTCGGTGGAGCCGCTGCGCTGCTGTTCGGCCAGCGCCTCGTCGAGCGTCGCCGTCAGTTCAGCAAAGCGCTGTAACCCCAGACGACGGCGAATGGCGAACAGGCCGTGATGCAGGTATTCGCAGTACTCCAGCCAGCCCTTTTCTTCGCCATAGGCGGCGAGGAAATCGTGATGCATGCGGGTAAAATACTCTTCACGCAGGCGCTCAAGACGCAGATCGAACGGATCTTCCACTACCGCGATCGGCGACTCAGCCATCCGATCCCGCAGACACTCCGGCAGATGATTCGCGCCGATCATCCGGCCTTCATCTTCCAGCACCCAGCGAACGCGCTCTTGTTGATGTGCCCCTTTGAGCAGCGCCGTGGCCAGATGGTTCTCAAAGGTGGCCTGTGAAAACTGCGCATCAAGCGTGCGGCCAAACGATGAACCGCGATGATGCGCCAGCCCTTCAAGGTCTATCCCCTGCGGCTGCTGGCGGACCAGCGGCGTTTTGCCATTGCCGGTGCAGCCGCCGATCAGCACGATCGGGTGGCGCACCAGCTCTTCCGTGGCCTGCATCGCCGCCTGGCGCAGCGCCTTGTAGCCGCCGACGATCAGCGGATAGTCAATGCCTTCGGCCTTAATCCAGCTTTGTGTGATATGCGAACGCTGCCCGCCGCGCGCGCAGCACAGATAGCCCTGCGGCGCCTGCCGACAGGCCTCCAGCCACGCGGCGATGCGCTGCTGGCGCGTTTCGCCGGAGACCAGTTCGTGCCCCAGCGCCAGTGCGGCTTCCGGCCCCTGACGTTTATAGCAGGTACCAACGGCAGCGCGCTCTTGATCGTTCATTAACGGCAGGTTGACGGCGGCGGGCATCGCGCCATGCGCAAACTCAACCGGCGCGCGAACGTCAATGATGGGCGTTTCTGCGCGCAGAATAGCGCAGTAATCCGTCCCATTTTTCATGGGCAATCCTTCTCTAACAAAGTGGGGGTAAGGCGGTCAGGGCAGGATTTTACGCTTCAAGGAGGGGGCCGGGGAAGCGTTAGATACTTTCCCCGGCACGAAAGGCCTATTTCAGACGCGTTTGCGCCCAGGCAATGCCGCTGGCGTATTCGCCCGGCAGCAGCGGCACCAGCGCTTCCAGCGTCGCGCTCAGGCGGCCTGTATCGCTGTCGTTGAGGTTGAGATGGCCTACTTTACGGCCCGGTCGTACCTCTTTGTCGTACCAGTGCAGGTGCACCAGCGGCAGTTTCAGCCAGTCGTAGTTCAGATCGGAACCAATCAGGTTGACCATCACCGACGGGCTATTAACTACCGGCGGCGGCAGCGGCAGGTCGGTAATGGCGCGCAGATGCAGCTCGAACTGGCTGATGGACGCGCCGTTTTGCGTCCAGTGGCCGCTGTTGTGTACGCGGGGCGCCAGCTCGTTGATCAGCAGACCGCCAGGGGTGACGAAGCACTCCATCGCCATCACGCCAACGTAGTTCAGCTCCTGCATAATGGCGCTGAGCATGGCTTCCGCCTGCGCCTGCTGCTGGGCGTCGGCCTGCGGGAAGGCGACGCTCATGCGCAGAATGCCGTCCTGATGCAGGTTATGCGTCAGCGGATAGAATACGGTGCTGCCGTCGTGGGCTCGGGCGCCAACCAGCGACACTTCGCCGGAGAAGTTAATGCCCTGCTCGACGATGCATTCGCCATAGCATTCGTCCGGCAGCTGCGCGGTGTCGTCTTTGCGCAGACGCCACTGGCCGCGGCCATCGTAGCCGCCGGTGCGGCGCTTAACGATCGCCAGCTCGCCCAGACGGTCAAAAACGCCAGGCCACTCATCGGCGCGGGCCAGCAGTTGCCACGGCGCGGTTGCCAGATTGAGCTTATCGAACAGCTGCTTTTGCGTCAGACGGTCGGCAATGATCGGGAAAACGTCACGGTTCACAAACGCGGTGTGCTCCGCCAGCTCGCGAGTGAGGGCGGTTTCCGGCCAGCGCTCGATTTCAGCGGTGATCACACTCTGCTGAAACGGCACGGCGGCAGGGTCGGCTTCTAAACCGACCGGCCAGACGGCGATGCCCAGCGGCTCACCGGCCTGGCGCAGCATACGACCTAGCTGCCCGTTGCCCAGCACGCAGACCTGCTTCATGCGGCACCTCGCGGGTCCGGGTTATCCAGCACTTCATCGGTTTGCGCTTTACGCCAGTCGGCGATGCGCTGATGCAGTTCCGCGTCGTGCTGAGCCAGAATCTGCGCGGCGAGCA
Source organism: Kluyvera sp. Awk 3 (assembly GCF_028069715.1). Lineage (NCBI taxonomy): Bacteria > Pseudomonadati > Pseudomonadota > Gammaproteobacteria > Enterobacterales > Enterobacteriaceae > Kluyvera > Kluyvera sp. Awk 3. The sequence goes on from NZ_JANEWH010000061.1 coordinate 7,816, forward strand.
GGGCGGCGTTAGCGGCACCGGCTTTACCAATCGCCAGCGTACCGACCGGAATTCCGCGCGGCATCTGCACGATGGAGTAGAGGCTGTCGACACCGCTTAATGCGGCGCTCTGGACGGGGACACCCAATACCGGGACCAGCGTTTTGGCGGCAATCATTCCGGGTAAGTGCGCAGCGCCGCCGGCACCGGCAATAATCACCTGATAACCGTTGCTTTCGGCGTCTTCGGCGAAGCTGAACAGTTTATCGGGCGTGCGGTGGGCGGAAACCACTTCAACATGGTGAGGTACGTTCAGAATATCGAGGATTTCTGCGGCGAACTGCATGGTAGCCCAGTCGCTTTTGGACCCCATCACGATGGCGATACGTGCCGGATTATTGCGGGAAGACATGCGTCTGAAAACTCCTGTGGGTGTGCTGCACACGACGTTAGAGGCCACAGAGAATAACACGGAAAATGGGCAAGGAAAACGGTTGCGTCGCCGTGGGGCGGCTGATTACGGCGGAAAAATCAAAATGGGAAGGCGATCAGCTCAACGTCTTCCGCGGTCACTTTGACCATTGAACCCTGGGTATGCCATGCGCCGAGTACCACGCGATGCGCCTGCGTGCCGTTAGCAACGAGACGATGGATATCCGGACGGTGCGTATGGCCGTGAATGAGCCACTGTACCCGGTGTTTTTCCATCACTTTAACCACCGCGCGCGGGTTGACGTCCATGATCTCCATGGATTTACTGCTGTTGGCGGCCTTGCTGTCACTGCGCATCTTTTGCGCAATACGGCGGCGGATAAACAGCGGCAGGGCGAGGAACAGCTTCTGGATCCACGGGGTGTGTACTTTGGCGCGAAACGCGAGATAGCCCGGATCGTCGGTACATAGCGTGTCGCCGTGCATAATCAGCACCCGGCGGCCATAAAGCGTGAGTACCTGTTCTTCAGGCAGCAACTGCATGCCGCTCTCGCGGGCGAAGCGTTTGCCAATCAGGAAATCACGGTTGCCGTGAATAAAGAAGCAGGGGACGCCGGAATCAACCAGCGATTTAATGGCAACGGCCATTTCACGATGTAGCGGGTTGGGGTCGTCGTCGCCAATCCAGGCTTCAAACAGGTCGCCAAGGATGTACAACGCGTCGGCCTGACGAGCTTCACCGTGCAAAAAACGCAGAAAACCGGCGGTAATCGCCGGTTCTTCTGTTTGCAGATGTAAATCTGCAATAAAGAGTGTCGCCACCGATTACTCGCTGACGGTCACGCTTGTAATCACAACGTCTTCTTTTGGAACGTCCTGATGCATACCGCTGCGGCCGGTAGAAACGCCTTTGATCTTGTCAACCACGTCCATGCCTTCAACCACTTCAGCAAATACGCAGTAGCCCCAACCCTGCAGGCTTTCGCCGGAGAAGTTCAGGAAGTCGTTGTCTGCTACGTTGATGAAGAACTGAGCGGTCGCGGAGTGCGGAGCCTGGGTACGCGCCATGGCCAGCGTGCCACGGGTGTTTTTCAGACCGTTGTTGGCTTCGTTTTTGATCGCTTCTTTGGTGGTTTTCTGCTTCATGCCCGGCTCGAAGCCGCCGCCCTGAATCATGAAACCGTTGATAACACGGTGGAAAATCGTGTTGTTGTAGAAACCTTCGCGGCAGTAGTCCAGGAAGTTTTTGACTGTTTCCGGCGCTTTGTCGTCGAAAGTTTTGATGACGATGTCGCCGTGATTAGTGTGGAAAGTAACCATTTCTGCATCCTGTTCCGTTTAAAGTGGTGCTTTAGCCCGCCTGTGGGCGGCATATAGGCGTCTGTTATAGCATAACCCGGAACATCGATCACCTTGCATTGTGTGCTGCTTCCGGGTTGAATTACGGGTAGAATATACCGTTTCAGGCGAAAGCCCGGTTCACACACGTAAACATGGAATTCTCGATGCTAAAAATCTTCAACACAATGACCCGCCAAAAAGAGGAATTTAAGCCCATTCATGCCGGAGAAGTGGGCATGTACGTGTGTGGTATCACCGTTTACGATCTCTGTCATATCGGCCATGGCCGTACCTTCGTCTCCTTTGACGTGGTGGCGCGCTATCTGCGCTTCCTCGGCTATAAGCTGAAGTACGTGCGTAACATCACCGATATTGACGACAAAATTATCAAACGCGCCAACGAGAACGGTGAAAGCTTTGTCGCGCTGGTGGATCGTATGATCGCCGAGATGCACAACGATTTCGACGCGCTGAATATTCTGCGTCCGGATCAGGAGCCGCGCGCCACGCACCATATCCACGAAATCATTGAAATCACCGAGCAGCTGATCGCTAAAGGTCACGCCTACGTGGCGGACAACGGCGACGTGATGTTCTCGGTGCCGACCGATCCAAACTACGGCAAGCTGTCGCGTCAGGATCTGGACCAGTTGCAGGCCGGCGCGCGCGTCGATGTGGTTGACGTGAAGCGTAACCCAATGGACTTCGTGCTGTGGAAGATGTCCAAAGAAGGCGAGCCGAGCTGGCCGTCTCCGTGGGGCGAAGGCCGTCCGGGCTGGCATATTGAATGTTCCGCGATGAACTGCAAGCAGTTGGGCAACCATTTCGATATTCACGGCGGCGGTTCGGATCTGATGTTCCCGCACCATGAAAACGAAATCGCCCAGTCTACCTGCGCGCACGACGGCGAGTACGTGAACTACTGGATGCACTCCGGCATGGTGATGGTGGACCGCGAAAAGATGTCCAAATCGCTGGGTAACTTCTTTACTGTGCGCGATGTGCTGAAGTACTACGACGCCGAAACCATCCGTTACTTCCTGATGTCCGGCCACTATCGTAGCCAGCTGAACTACAGCGAAGAGAACCTCAAGCAGGCGCGTTCCGCGCTGGAGCGTCTGTACACCGCGCTGCGTGGTACCGACAAATCCGTCCCGGCGGCGGGCGGCGAAGCGTTCGAAGCGCGCTTTATTGAAGCGATGGACGACGATTTCAATACCCCGGAAGCTTACTCCGTGCTGTTCGATATGGCGCGTGAAGTGAACCGCCTGAAGGCTGAAGATATGCAGGCCGCGAACGCGCTGGCGTCGCATATGCGTAAGCTTTCTGCCGTGCTGGGCCTGCTGGAGCAGGAGCCGGAAGCCTTCCTGCAAAGCGGTGCGCAGGCAGATGACGGCGAAGTGGCTGAAATTGAAGCGTTAATCCAGCAGCGCCTGGACGCGCGTAAAGCGAAAGATTGGGCGGCGGCCGACGCCGCACGTGACCGTCTCAACGAGATGGGCATCGTGCTGGAAGATGGCCCGCAGGGCACAACCTGGCGCCGTAAGTAAGCTTTACCCCCTCTCTCTGCCAGAGAGAGGGGTTTCCCGCCCTTGTAGCCCCTCCACAAACGCCGTCATCAACTCTGACAGCGGTTCGTCGTACCACAATGCATAAAGATCGGCGGGTACCGCTTGTGCAAGCGGCAGAAAACGTACGCCCGGCCAGTGAATCAACCCGCAGGTTTCCGGCAACAGCGATAGCCCCATTCCCGCGCTCACCAGCGCTAACGCCGTTTGCGGCTCGTTTACCTGATGGGTAATCAACGGATAAAACCCCGCCTCCACGCAGCGGTCGTGCAGCTGACGAGCGAAGTCGCTCTGTTCAAAGGAGAGTGAAATCAGTGGTCTGGTGGCCAGCGCGGTTAAGGGAACCGAGCTTAGCTGGCACAACGGATCGTTCTCCGGCACTGCGAGAGCGATAGATTCATGGGCAATCAGCTGGTTACGGATGTTGGTTTCGGCATAAGGCAGGACGTTGCGGTTAATGGCGATGTCGATAGTGCGGGCGCGCAGCGCGTCAATTTGCTGATGCTGCGACAGCTCGCGCAGACTCCAGTCGACCCCCGGATTCTTCGCCTTAAACGTTTTCAGCCGCGTCAGTAGGGTGCCCCACAGTGCGCTGCCGACAATACCGATGGTGATATGCAGGTTCTCGCTGCGACCGATTTGCCGCACGTAGTTCAACGACTGCTCGGTGGCGCTCAGGATGCGGTCAACCTCGGTTTTTAGGACCAGCCCGGCGCGGGTCAGTACCACTTTCCGACTGGTTCGTTCAAACAATTTGGTTTCCAGCGTCTCTTCCAGCTCTTTAATCTGCATGCTCAGCGGTGGCTGGGAGATATTCAGCCGCGCTGCTGCTCGCCCGAAATGCAACTCTTCAGCAAGAGCCTGAAAGTAACGCAGCGCGCGAATGTTAATGCGGTTGTTGGCCAGAGCGTCGGTCATGGTTCGTTCGGGATAAAGGGGAGGGAGGGCCATCATGCCCCCCTCCTTTTGCCTTGTCAAACCGCCGCCGACGGGGAGGTATGCAGGCGTTCAGCCCGGCTACAGAAGATAGCCGTGACCAGCACAACCAGCAGCACGGTATAGGACACCGTGGCGGTATTCAGCGCGCCATGCAAGCCGTAGCGGCCATTAACGAGCGAGGAGACGCTGGCGAACAGCAGTGTGCCTACCGTACCGCAGGTCAGTAACGCGGAAATCAGCGTTGGCGAGCTTTGGCTCACCTGCAGCGAACCGTAGCTCATCAGCCCGGAGAACAGACCGGAGTTAAAGAAGCCGAAAACGGCGCAGGCGACAAGAATCAGCGTGGTGTTGCCGCTGTTGGCAATCAGCATGATGGCGATAAGACCGATCGCGGTACAACCCAGCAGGAAGGTGCGCAGCTTCATCCACTTCACGGTGAACTGGTTGAGGAACAGGCCGATAGCTTTCGCCACCCAGTAGACGGTGGTGTACAGCGCTGCCTCCTGCGGCTCAATATGGAAGCGGAACTGTAAATAGCCTGGTGTCCACATGGTGAAGATAGGCTCAGCCAACAGGAAGGCGAACAGCGCGAAACAAATCAGGTAGACCGACGGACCCCAGGGCTCACGAGCGGTGTGTGTGCTGTGCTGCGCGGGTGCTGGCGCTTCGGTGGGCGGGAAACGGCAGCGAATCGTTAACGCCAGCATCAGCGCACCTAAACCACCCATGATACCGTACATCGCCACCCAGCTCGCGCCCATGCGGAACAGCCAGGCCAGCAAGAAGGAGAGCGTCGCCCCGGCGAGGCTAAAGAAGAAATCGGTAAAAATCAGGCTCGAGGAACGGCTTTTTTCGTCCGGATTGATTCGCACCACCAGATAGCTGCCGATGGTCATGAAAATACCGCCACAGGCGCCAATGCCGGCGACGGCAAAGCTGAACATCGTCAGAGTAGGCGACACAAACAGAATCGCGCTGATGAGAACGGTCAGCGCCGCTGCGATAACCAGCGGCTTCTGCAGCCCCCATTTGCGCATCAGAATACCGCCCAGCATGATGGGAATAAACATGCCGATGTTCATCAGTGTGAACACCTGGCCGATAAAGCTCGGGTCTTTGTGGAAGGCAGCGCACAGCGGGCCGAGCACGATGCCAAGGGTGGAAACCAGCGCGCCGACGAAGTAATAGCTTAGATACGAGACGGCGTTTAAATTCGGGCGGGACCAGGACATGTCAGACATAGACGTATCTCCAGGCGGGCAGCAGTCTACCCGCCGATGCATCAGAAATTAGGCGTATTGTTTAATAAACTGGCCAATCAGGCGGATAAAGTCTTCCGTCACCATGGCTGCGCATTTGAGCGTTTGTTCGTGCGACAGCTCCACGTCGCTCAACCCTTCTGCCATATTGGTGATGGCCGATACGGCCAGCACTTTTAGCCCACAGTGGCGCGCCGCGATCACTTCTGGCACCACCGACATTCCTACCACATCGCCGCCCATACGCTGCATCATGCGGATTTCCGCGGCGGTTTCGAAGTTTGGCCCCGGATAGGAGACAAAAACGCCTTCGTGCAGCGGGATATCCAGCCCTTTGGCGGTCTGGTGCAGTTGGGCGCGCAGATCTTTGTCGTAGGCGTTTGCCAGGCTGAAGAAGCGCGGGCCAAAGCGATCGTCATTCGGGCCGACCATCGGCGTGGACGGCATGGTATTGATATGGTCGTTTAGCGCCACCAAGCTGCCTGCGGGGATATCCGCGTTCAGCGAGCCTGCGGCGTTGGTGCAGAACATGAATTCACAGCCGAGCAGCTTAAAGGTGCGTACCGCCTGGGTCATGATGCCCATGCCGAGGCCTTCATAGAAATGACCGCGGCCTTTCATGCAAATCAGCGGCACGCCGTGCAGCGTTCCCATTACAATTTCCCCGGCGTGGCCGATGACGGTGCTGACCGGAAAACCCGGTAGCGCTTCGTAGGAAAGGGTTGTTTTGTTATCCATACGGTCGGCCAGCGCGCCGAGACCGGAACCGAGGATTAAGGCGATACGCGGGGTAAACCCGGGCTTTGCTGCGCGCAGGATTTCGACGGCTTCGTAAGGGGCATTATTGAGAATTGACGTTGACATACAGACTCCAGAAACAGGGATGTTTCGCGGTATTCTGCGGAGCAGTCGATTTGCAATCCAATTCAATTAATGCGTGTATTGATATTTTTATTGAATTGATTGCGGCGGTGGTGATTTTAAAATCTTTAAATTCAAAGTATTAAATGTAGGCTGAAAGTTTGAACGCGCCGGGGAAGGCGGCTTCGACGTGATGATTTGTGATGTGCCTCACTTTGACGCTGCGCTACCGGGCGATGGACGTGTCACGATAGTTAGCATCGGGTATGGACATACAGCGTATTACCGCTGAAGTGGGAAGATACGGTAGGGCGTTATTTGGGGAATAAAACCCGGCGTCGACTGGCGAAGCCGGGTGACTGGCAGGATTTATGCGGTAACGGTAACGCTTTGGCCTTCAAAACTCACGGTTTGACCGGCGACAATTTTGCAGCGTTTGCGGGTTTCCACCGCGCCGTCCACTTTGACCAGACCGTCGGCGATGGCGATTTTCGCCTGCGCGCCGCTTTCGCTCCAGCCTTCCAGCTTCAGTAAGTCACAGAGTTCCACATGCGGATGCTTACCCAAAGAAAATGTTGCCATCTTATGCCTTCTCCACGTCGTGATACTCTTCACACGCCTGTAAGGTGTTTTCAATCAGGGTGGCTACGGTCATGGGACCGACGCCGCCCGGTACTGGGGTGATGTAAGAGGCGCGCGCGGCAGCCTCTTCAAACACCACATCGCCGACGACTTTACCGTTTTCGAGGCGATTAATCCCGACATCAATGACAATTGCGCCTTCTTTAATCCACTCGCCGGGAATAAAGCCCGGTTTACCGACCGCGACGATCAACAGATCCGCGTGCTCCACATGGTGGCGCAGGTTTTTGGTAAAGCGGTGAGTGACGGTGGTGGTGCAGCCCGCCAGCAGCAGCTCCATGCTCATCGGGCGGCCCACGATGTTGGACGCGCCAATCACCACGGCGTTCAGGCCATAGGTGTCGATATGGTAGCGCTCCAGCAGGGTAACGATACCGCGCGGGGTACACGGACGCAGGCGCGGCGCGCGCTGGCACAGACGACCCACGTTGTACGGATGGAAGCCGTCGACGTCTTTGTCCGGCGCGATGCGCTCAAGGACCTTAACGTTATCAATACCCGCCGGCAGCGGAAGCTGCACCAGAATGCCGTCGATGGTGGTGTCGGCGTTCAGGGTGTCAATCAGCGTCAGCAGTTCGGCTTCGGACGTGGTTTCCGGCAGATCGTAGGAGCGGGAGACGAAGCCCACCTCTTCGCAGGCTTTGCGCTTGCTGCCGACATAAATTTGTGAGGCCGGGTTGCTGCCAACCAGCACAACGGCAAGCCCAGGGGCGCGTTTTCCTGCGGCAACGCGCGCCTTCACTTTTTCCGCAACCTCAGAGCGCACCTGCTGCGCAATCGTTTTACCGTCAATAATCTTTGCTGCCATCAGGGAAAATATTCCATCTGTCATTCACGAAGGGGGGATGGACATATTTTGTCAGATGCGAGGCTTGCTGTCAGGTCTCGTTTGCGAGTTTTCATCGGAAAGTGGTTTTGCCGAAGAGTTGAGCGATAGTTGGTCGCACTTTATCCATCATTGCATACCGCGCAGGTTTCGTAAGGAAATGGATTGACTCACCTGTCAGTGACCGTATAATTCCACGCGTTTCACCCCACCATGAAGTTTTGACTTCCCCAGTGCGCCCTTAGCTCAGTTGGATAGAGCAACGACCTTCTAAGTCGTGGGTCACAGGTTCGAATCCTGTAGGGCGTACCATTTTCCTGTTTCCTCTTCCCCCAACTCTCTTATCAAGAGTGCGAATCTGCTCACATATCGCTCGCTACCCGTTTGGCGCAAACAAAAAACGCCCATTATACTGTATGTAATTACAGTGTCTTAACGGAGGCGGTATGGAATACGAAGTTAAGCAGATTGCAGCGCGTAAAATTGCCGGTTTTCATATGGTTGGGCCGTGGGAGCAGACGGTCAAGCAGGGTTTTGAGCAGTTGATGATGTGGGTCGATGGCCAGCAAATTCCCGCTCGGGAGTGGCTGGCCGTTTACTACGACAATCCGGATGAAGTCCCGGCGGAAAAGCTGCGTTGCGACACCGTGGTCTCTGTCGATGACGACTTTGTTATTCCGCCGAACAGCGAAGGGGTCATGATGGCGGAAGTGGCGGGAGGCCTTTACGCGGCAGCGCGTGCGCGGGTTATCGATCACGATTTCTCCACGCCATGGTATCAGTTTTTTGATAGCGTCCTGAAAGATGAAACCCACCGCCTGGCTGCGAAGCCATGCTTTGAAATCTACCATAACAACGGTGCGGAAGACGGCTACTGGGATATTGAAATGTTTGTTGCCCTCGAGCCAAAGGGGTAATGCAAAAACGCCGTGCCGCGTGCTGCTGACTGGCGACACGCCGGCCCGGCGGTTAATGCTCTCGTCGCCGATCGGCGATAATCACCAGCCCAATACCGGAGAGGGTGAGTGCGATAGCTAACACCATCCTCAGGCCCAACGGTTCGCCCATAAAAATTAGCCCGCCCAATGCCGCAAGACAGGGCACGCTCAGTTGAAGCGTGCTGGCGGTGGTTGGGCTAAGCCGTGGCAGCAGGGAGTACCAGAGCAGATACGCGCCGCCGGACATCAGCGCCCCGGAGGTGACTGCCAGCACGAGCCCAACGGCGTCAGCGCGGATGTGCATACCGCTAAGCACAAACACCACCAGCGCTATCGGCACCGCCAGCGTAAAGTTGCCCGCCGTGGCCGCTGCCGCGTTCTGCACTTTTTTGCCGGTAATACAGTAGGCTGCCCAGGCCGCGCCGGAGACCATCATCAGCAGCGCGGCGGCGCCGGAAGGATGACCGGCACTCGGTAATAGCAGCAACGCTAGCCCGGTCACTGCGCCCAGCATACCGACGCTTTTTAGCCACGTCAGACGCTCGCCGCGAATCAACCCCCAGCCGGTCATCACGCACTGGACCGTACCGAACAGCAACAACGCGCCAGCGGCGGTGGTTAAGGACAGGTAGGCAAGGGAAAAGGCAAAGACGTAAATGGCCAGTAGTGCCGCGTTCAGCACATTGAATTCCGGCCTCTTTTTGATGGCGGGTAGCCTCAGGAGTATCAGCAGCGCCACCGCACCGCTTAGCAAGCGAATGCTACTAAAAGAGACGGCATCCATATGCATCCCCTTCAGCGCCAGCCGACAGAGCAGCGAGTTGGCGGCGAACGCAGCCATAGTCAGCAGGATTTTGAGCAGCACGGAAGATTCCTCGAAATGCGGTCAGCGAATTATGCCGCAAGCCGCGGCATGCCGGGTCATCGTTTTGTGCTCCGCCGATACGGCAACGTATCCCAATGGTATTTGCTTCACAGCGGGTGTGCCGCATACGTTGAACGTTATGGCTGGCTAGCGCGGCTAACCCCTTGTAGGAATAAGGTTATTGCCCCAGCAACGCGTATCTTCCGGCACTTTTGGGCACGGGGTTCCTGCGACTGATTGCCTTGCGACAAGCCGCGCTAAGTGTTAAAAGGTGCCCCTTCCAAAAAAAAGCTACAGGGGTTAGACGTGAAAAACGCGTCCTCAGCATCCAGCCAGAATCAACCGGATGCTTCGTCGGAGCAGGGGCCGACGCTTCACCGCGGGTTACAAAACCGTCATATTCAACTCATCGCCCTTGGGGGCGCCATTGGCACCGGCCTGTTTCTTGGCATCGGCCCGGCGATTCAAATGGCTGGCCCGGCAGTGGTGCTGGGCTATGCGATTGCCGGAATTATCGCGTTTCTGATCATGCGCCAGCTTGGCGAGATGGTGGTGGAAGAGCCGGTATCCGGTTCATTTGCTCATTTTGCTTATAAATACTGGGGGCCGTTCGCCGGTTTTCTTTCCGGCTGGAACTATTGGGTCATGTTCGTGCTGGTGGGAATGGCCGAGCTGACCGCCGCCGGAATTTATATGCAGTATTGGCTGCCACACGTACCGACCTGGATTTGGGCTGCCGGTTTCTTCATTTTGATTAACGCCGTCAACCTGGTGAACGTGCGCCTGTATGGCGAAACCGAGTTCTGGTTTGCACTGATTAAGGTGCTGGCGATTATCGGCATGATCGGCTTTGGCATCTGGATGCTGGCGACGGGGCGTGGCGGTGAGCATGCGAGCATCGACAATCTCTGGCGTGATGGCGGCTTCCTTGCCACGGGCTGGAAGGGGCTGATTTTGTCGCTGGCGGTGATTATGTTCTCCTTCGGCGGGCTGGAGCTTATTGGCATTACGGCGGCGGAAGCACGCAGCCCGGAAACCACTATTCCGAAAGCGGTCAACCAGGTGGTTTACCGTATCCTGCTGTTCTATATCGGCTCGCTGATTGTGCTGCTGGCGCTCTATCCGTGGCAGGGCATTAAGTCAGACAGCAGTCCGTTCGTGATGATCTTCCACAATCTGGACAGTAACGTAGTGGCATCTGCGCTGAACTTTGTGATTCTGGTGGCTTCGCTGTCGGTTTATAACAGTGGCGTCTATTCAAACAGCCGCATGCTGTTTGGCCTCTCCGTGCAGGGTAACGCGCCGCGCTTCCTGACCAAAGTGAGCCGTCGCGGCGTGCCGGTGAATTCGCTGCTGCTCTCTGGCGCGATCACCTCGCTGGTGGTGCTGGTGAACTATCTGCTGCCGCAGAAAGCGTTTGGCCTGCTGATGGCGTTGGTGGTGGCCACGCTGCTGCTGAACTGGATCATGATCTGCATGGCCCACCTTAAGTTCCGCGCCGCCATGCGCCGCAAGGGGCGTGAGTCGAAATTCAAAGCGCTGTTTGCGCCTGCCAGCAACTACATCTGTATCGCGTTTTTGCTGATGATCCTTGGGCTGATGTGCACCATGGACGGCATGCGCCTGTCGGCGATTCTGCTGCCGGTGTGGGTGTTGTTCCTGTTTGCGGCCTTCAAAACGCTGCGTCGTAAAGCCTGATAATATCGCCCGGAGGGGGCAGGTTTGCCTCCTCCGCTGTTTCCCGCTCGTTGCTGCGACGCATTTCCTTCCTCGTTTTTATCGTGATCGCTCTCCCAAATCCTTTTCGATCCGCGCGATCTTATTTTTGTAATCGATTACTTTTCATTCGTGGTGTTTTGTAATCGATTACTTTTGAGGGTGAGAACATGGTGTCTACAACGGAAAGTCGTGAACAAAGTGGCATACAGCATAGGCTGTTAGTCCCGCGCCTGTCGTTAATGATGTTTATGCAGTTTTTTATCTGGGGAAGCTGGTCGGTCACGCTTGGACTGGTGATGACGCAGTACAACATGTCGCTGCTGATTGGCGATGCGTTCTCGGCGGGGCCGATCGCCTCAATTCTTTCCCCGTTTGTTTTGGGAATGTTGGTTGACCGTTTTTTTGCCTCGCAGAAGGTGATGGCGGTGATGCACCTGCTTGGCGCGGTGATTCTGTGGTTCGTACCGCAGGCGCTGGTCGCGGAAAACGGCGCGTTGCTGATATCCCTGCTGTTTGGCTACACGCTCTGCTACATGCCGACACTGGCGCTGACCAATAATATTGCCTTCCATAGCCTGAAAAACATCGATAAAACCTTCCCGGTAGTGCGTGTGTTCGGCACTATCGGCTGGATTATTGCGGGCATCTTTATCGGCGTAACCGGGATTTCGGATACCACCGGCATCTTTACGCTGGCGGCGCTGTGCTCGGTGGTGCTGGCGGTATATAGCCTGACGCTGCCGCACACGCCGGCCCCGGCGAAAGGCCAGCCGCTGAAGCTGCGCGATCTGTTCTGCGCCGACGCTTTCGCATTGCTCAGAATCCGGCACTTCCTGGTGTTTGCCGTCTGCGCCACGCTGATTTCCGTACCGCTCGGTACTTACTATGCCTATACCGCGTCATTTCTGGCGGACGCGGGCGTCGCGGATGTGAGCACCGCGATGTCCTTCGGTCAGATGTCAGAAATCTTCTTTATGCTGATTATCCCACTGCTGTTCCGCCGTCTGGGTGTGAAGTACATGCTGCTGATCGGCATGCTGGCGTGGTTCGTACGCTATATGTTCTTTGCGCTGGGTATCAATGAAGAGACCCGCTTCCTGCTGTATCTCGGCATTCTGCTGCACGGCGTGTGCTACGACTTTTTCTTCGTGGTGGGCTTTATCTATACCGACCGTGTGGCGGGCGAAAAGGTGAAAGGGCAGGCGCAGAGCATGGTGGTGATGTTTACCTACGGCATCGGCATGCTGCTGGGATCGCAGATTTCCGGTGCCCTGTATAACCACCTGGTCGCTGGCCAAACCGTTCCGGCGGCGTGGGTGAACTTCTGGTGGATTCCGGCGGTGGCTGCCGTGGTGATCGCGGTGATTTTCCTTGTCTCGTTTAAATACGACGAGCAAAAGCAGGCGTAAATTTTTAAGGAGGGGGTATGAAAACCATCAAGGGGCCGGGCATTTTTCTGGCGCAGTTTATCGGCGGCGAGCCGCCGTTTAATACGCTCGATGGGATAGCGCAATGGGCGGCCGGGCTGGGCTTTAAGGCGCTACAGCTGCCCTGCAATCACCCGGCGATATTCGACCTGGCGCAGGCCGCGGCGAGCCAGACCTATTGCGATGATATTGCCGGGCGACTGGCGGAGCACGGTCTGGTGATTAGTGAACTGTCAACGCATCTCGAAGGGCAGCTTGTCGCCGTTAATCCGGCCTATGACAGCGCTTTCGATGCTTTTGCGCCGGCGGCGCTGCGCGGTAATCCGACGGCCCGCCAGCAGTGGGCCGTCGAGAGCGTGAAAAAGGCCGCGCAGGCTTCGGCGCGCCTGGGGTTGAAGGCGCATGCGACCTTTTCCGGCGCGCTGGCCTGGTCTTATTTCTATCCGTGGCCACCGCACAATGCGGCGCTGCTGGATGACGCGTTTAGTGAACTCGCCAGCCGCTGGCGGCCCATTCTGGACTGTTTTGACGAGCACGGCGTTGACCTGTGCTACGAAATTCACCCCGGTGAGGATTTGCACGATGGCGTCACGTTCGAGCGTTTTCTACACCTGGTTGAGAATCATCCGCGCTGCCATATGCTGTATGACCCGAGCCATCTGCATTTACAGAATATTGATTATCTTAGCTATATCGATATCTACCACTCCCGTATTCGCGCGTTTCACGTTAAGGACGCCGAGTTCCAACGCAACGGACGTAGCGGCGTTTACGGCGGCTATCAGAACTGGGCGGATCGTGCCGGGCGTTTCCGCTCGTTGGGCGACGGCGATATCGATTTCAAAAAGATTTTCAGCAAGCTGTCTCAGTACGATTTTGACGGCTGGGCGGTAATGGAATGGGAGTGCTGCCTGAAGGACGCGCAGATCGGCGCGTGCGAAGGCAGCGAGTTTATTAAACGGCATATCATTCCCGTCTCCGCGCGGGCCTTTGATGACTTTGCCGCGGGTAGCGAGGTACGCGGATGATTCAGGTGGGTATTATCGGCTCAGGTTTTATTGGCCCGGCACATATTGAGGCGCTGCGTCGACTGGGTTTTGTCGAGGTGGTGGCGCTGTGCGACGCCTCGCTGGAGCTGGCGCAGGCCAAAGCGCGGCAGCTCAATATTCCGCATGCTTACGCTGATGTTGACGCGCTGTTGGCGCATCCTGGGCTACAGGTGGTGCATAACTGCACGCCCAATTTTCTGCACGCGTCGGTCAACCGGCAGATTTTACGCGCGGGAAAACACGTTTTCTCCGAGAAACCGCTGTGTATGACGTCGGAGGAGGCTCGCGAGCTGGAGCAGATGGCGCGGGATGCGGGCGTGGTCCACGGCGTGAGCTTCGTTTATCGTCAGTTTGCGATGGTACAGCAGGCGGCCAGCATGATGCGCGCAGGCCATGCCGGACGTTTGTTCTCAGCCTACGGCGGCTACCATCAGGACTGGATGCTGTTGGAGAATGACTTTAACTGGCGGGTGGACGCGGCGCAGGGTGGTGCGTCGCGCGCGGTGGCCGATATCGGTTCGCACTGGTGCGACACGGTGCAGTTTGTGACCGGACGGCGGATTGTGGAGGTGATGGCCGACCTCGCTATCGTCTGGCCAACGCGTAAGGCCAGCGTTGAGGCGCAGGCGACGTTCAGTGAACACGATGACGCGACGCAGTATCGCGACGTCGTGGTGACAACCGAAGATGCCGGTTCGGTTCTGTTCCGCTTTGACGACGGCAGTAAAGGCTGCTTTAGCGTTTCGCAGGTCTGCGCCGGGCGTAAAAATCGGCTGCATTTTGATATCAATGCCAGCGCCTGTTCGCTGGCCTGGGATCAGGAAACGCCGCAGCAACTGTGGATTGGTCACCGCAGTCAGCCCAATCAACTGCTAAGTGACGACCCAAGCCTGCTTAACCGCGATGTCGCCGGACAGGCGAACTTCCCCGGCGGCCATAGTGAGGGATGGCCAGACGCGTTTAAAAATATGATGGGCAATTTCTACCGCGCCGTGCAGAGCGGGAAAATGCCCGCCGCTGGCGAGCCGCATTTTGCCTCGTTTAGTGATGGGGCGAATGTCATGTATATCATTGATGCAATTATAAAAAGCCATCAGCAACGGCGCTGGGTCAGCGTCGAACAATAACGCTGTGCCCGGTACGCCGGGCACGCTTTTTATGGTAGCCTGCACGCAAAGCGTTAACTGCAGGGAACGGCGTTGTATGTCAATTCAGAAAATCGCCCAGTTGGCGGGGGTATCGGTGGCGACCGTGTCGCGGGTGCTTAACAACAGCGATACCGTAAAAGCCAAAAACCGCGAACGGGTGCTTCAGGCCATTAAAGAGAGTAACTATCAGCCTAATCTGTTGGCGCGCCAGCTGCGTACGGCGCGAAGCTCCATGATTCTGGTGATGGTGTCGAATATCGCCAACCCTTTTTGCGCCGAAGTGGTAAAAGGAATTGAAGAGGCCGCGGAAAAGAACGGCTATCGGATTTTACTGTGCAACTCCGGCTCGGATATTGAACGTTCTAAATCAGGCCTGCGACTGCTAACCGGAAAAATGGTCGACGGTATTATCACCATGGACGCCTTCAGCAAGCTGCCGGAGTTAACCACGGTGATTGGCGATGCGCCATGGGTGCAATGTGCGGAATATGCTGATGCGGGCGCGGTCTCCTGCGTGGGGATCCACGATGTCGATGCCGCGGAGCATGCGGTGAGCTATCTCGCAGCGCAGGGGCGTGAGCGGATTGCGTTGATTAACCACGACTTGAGCTACAAGTACGCCCGCCTGCGCGAGCAGGGGTACAAAAATGTGCTGCAATCTCAAGGGCTGGCGTTTCATGCTGTCGAGTATGCCAGCGATCTGAGCGCGGCGGCGGGGAAACTGGCGATGCAAACGTTGCTGGCGATGAACCCGCGCCCGGACGCGGTGTTTGCGGTTTCTGACTCGCTGGCCGCCGGGGCGATTCGCGCCATTGAACAGGCAGGGCTAAAGGTACCGGAAGAGATTGCGGTTGTGGGGTTTGACGGCACTGAACTTGCCGAAATGGTGTCGCCGCAACTGACAACCGTCCAGCAGCCGTCGCGGGAGATCGGCGCCAGAGCGGTCGAACTGCTGCTCAATAAAATCGATAACCCGGACGTGCCGCCGGAGCGGGTGATGCTGGACTGGCGCTTTATTTCACGCGCCAGCGCGTGATTATTCTTGCCCGATCGCGCCTGCCAGGGCGCGAATATCATTGCCGGTCGGTGATTGATGAATACGTAAGCCAAATTCCTCAACCACGGCAAAAATATGGTCGAAAATATCGGCCTGAATGCCTTCATATTCGGCCCACACCACCGTATTGGTAAAGGCGTATATTTCAATCGGCAGACCGTTATTATCGGGTGCCAACTGACGTACCATCAGCGTCATATCTTTGCGAATTTTCGGATGGTTACGCAAATATTCGTTGAGGTAAGCGCGGAAGGTACCAATATTGGTCATCTTGCGCAGATTCAACACCGAATCGGCGCTGCCGTGCTCCTGGTTCCACAGGTTAATTTCCTCATGGCGAGAGTCCATATACGGTTTCAGCAGCTTCGCCTGAATTAACCGCTGCTGCTCTTGCTCATCGAGAAAATGCACGCTGGTGGTATCCACGTTGATGCTGCGCTTAATTCTTCGGCCACCTGAAGCAGACATTCCGCTCCAGTTTTTAAACGAGTCCGACACCAGCGACCAGGTCGGAATGGTGGTGATGGTATTATCCCAGTTACGCACTTTGACGGTGGTTAAGCCAATATCGGTCACCGCACCGTCGGCGCCGTATTTCGGCATTTCCAACCAGTCGCCGAGCTTTAACATGTCGTTTGCCGAGAGCTGAATCCCTGCCACCAGGCCGAGAATCGGGTCCTTAAATACCAGCATCAGTACCGCGGCCATCGCACCCAGACCACTTATCAGTATTGCCGGTGATTGCCCCAGCAGCAGGGAGATCATCAGAATGCCAATCAGAATGGCGCTGACCAGCTTAACTCCCTGGAATATCCCTTTGAGCGGTAGCTGCGAAGAGAAAGATAGTTTTTGTGATAGGTTGAAAATAACGTCCAGCAGCGAGAAGAATGACAGCAGAGCGTAGAGCATGACCCATAGCTGTGCGCCCGTGGTTAATATCTGCGCGGCATCACTGCCTTTTTGCAACCACAGTACGGCCTGCACGTTGACAATAATCCCCTGTAGGGTAAACGCCAGCCGGTGGAAAAGTTTATTTTGCGTGATAATTTGCAGCCACAAATGGCTGCTGGCCTGCGCTCGTTTTTCGAACGCGCGCAGCACCACCCGATGTAGAATCAGATGAACAATGATGGCAGTGAGAAAAATAATACCAAATATGATGATCAGCGAATTGGTATGGTTTATTTCAATGCCCATCTCTTCGATCTGTGAAATCAGTTCCTGCATAACGTCTCCTGTATAGCCAGCTAATTATAATGGCTGCGCTGGCTATATTATGCAAACAGCTATACAGGAACTTAAGGTTATGACGTTGCGATCGCCGGACTACGGTTTAAGTGATGGCGGAGGCTAACGGCAATGATTGCCAGCAGCAGCATCATCACCGCTTCTACGCCGAGGAAGCCGGTCATCGCATCGGTATAGCTCCCATGATGCCCGCGCGTCAGCACCAGCAGCAGTGAACCAAACACCGCCGGGCCAAGGCCCAGCGTGGCCTGCTGTAGCGTGCTGAGCAGCGCGCTGCCCGCACCCGCATCGTTAGCGGTAATATCGCGCATCCCAACCCGATAAAAGCAGTTGACGATCAGCGCCTGGCCGTAGCCAATCAGCGCGGTCGAGGGCACCAGCGTGAGGGTGGACGTCGCCTGGCCGAAGTGGTGGAAAGTCTCCATTAACAGCAGCAGGCCACTAATTTGTACTATCAGGCCAGCCACTAAAATTCGCCCCATGCTGTGGCGGGCGATCAGCTTCGGCGCATACATCGCTGAAAGAAAATAGGCGACGCCCAGCGCCACAAAGCTGTTGCCCGACTGCCACGGCGCCATGCCGAGGCCGGACTGGAGAGTGAGCGCCATGCAGAACATAAAGCCGGACCAGGCGCTGAAAAACAGCAGCGCAATGACCATGCCGAAGCGAATACTGGCAAATTTCAGCAGTCGAGGCGGCAGCAGCGGGTGTTCACCGCGCTGCTCTTTACCCAGCGCGCTGGCCCGCATCCACAGCAACAATGGGATAATCGCCAGCAACATCAGACGCATCGACCACGGCCAGTGCAGTTCCGGCCCCAGCGCCATCGGGAACAGCAGGCAGCAGAGAATCAGGCCCAGGCTAAAGGTACCCTGCCAGTCAATGCGTGCGTGCTCATCGCGACGGGTTTCTGGCACGTAGCGGCGACTGAAGGCCAGCACTAGCAGGCCAATGGGCACGTTGATGAAAAAGGCGTTACGCCAGCCCAGGCCGGCGATGTCCGCTGATACCAGCCAGCCGCCGAACATCTGCCCGACGATAAACGAGATGCCGCCAATGCCGCCATACAGGCTGATAGCCCGGGCGTGGGCCGTTCCTTTTAGCGTAACGTGCAGGGTCGCGAGAATTTGTGGGACGATCAGCGCCGCGCCTGCGCCCTGTAGAGTGCGTGCGGCCAGCAGGGCGGTGATCGAGTTGGCCAGACCACACAGCAGCGAAGCGAGGCTGAAAATCGCCACGCCCCACATAAACAGCCGACGGCGACCGTAGTTGTCGCCAAGCTTGCTGCCCATGGCCAGACAGACGGCAAACGCCACGCCATACAGCGCGACGATAAGCTCCAGCTGGGTCGGGCTGGCTTGCAGCGATGCGGTGATTGAGTCGAGGGCGACATTGGTGATCGAGGTATCGATCTGGGGCAACATCAGGCCGGTCAACAGCAGGAAAAGCCCCGCGCGACCGGGAGAAACAGCAGACGTTTTCATGGTGACTCCATTGCGTCATTCAGCGATTGGACGTAGCATCGCTGATTCAATAAACGGGTACCAGTTCCTGGTTATACTGGTACTAGCACTACCATGTTGGAGATACCATGAGCCTCATCAGCCACAGTGAAATGGACGTATTGCCGTCACGGCAGGACGATAGCCGTAAGCAGCTGGGTGCATTTCTTCGGGCGCGACGGGAAAGTCTCGATCCGCAGCGGTTGGGATTACCGCGCAGCGGGCGGCGGCGCACGCCGGGCCTGCGTCGCGAAGAAGTGGCGATGCTGGCGGACGTTGGCGTGACCTGGTATACCTGGCTTGAGCAGGGGCGCGAGGTTAATCCGTCGGCGGCGGTAATGCAAGCGGTCGCCGAAGCGCTCCAGTGCAGCGCGCTTGAGACCCGTCATCTGTTTGTGCTGGCGGGGCTAACACCGCTGGAGTCGGCTAACGTTCCCCCGTGCGAAGGGATAAGCCCCGGCACGCGCCGTATGCTGGACAGTTTGCTGCCGCAACCGGCCAGTATTCAGAAGCCTGATTTCGATATCGTGGCGTGGAATGACGCGTTTTGTCGGCTGATGGGCGTCGATTTTTCGACCATTCCGGAAGATGATCGAAATTGTATCTACCTGTATCTGACTCATCCCGGCTGGCGTAGCCGTCTGGCCAATCGCGACGCGCTCGCCACTTTTGTCTCCTATTTCCGTGCCGCGATGGCGGAGCACCGTGGCAATCCGGCATGGGAAAACAAGCTGGCTCGCTTTTTTGCCGCTTCCAGCGAATTTGAGGCGCTATGGCACCAGCGTTACGAAGTTCGCGGCGTCGAAAACCAGATTAAAAACTTCCAGCATCCTGAGTTTGGTCATTTCCAGCTGCAGCAGATGTACTGGTACTCCGCGCCGCGCAACGGCTCTCGTCTGCTGGTTTATTTACCGGTAGATGAAGTGGGGGAGTCGGTGTTGGCGAAGCTGTAGTAGAGGGCCGCTCAGACATACCCCAGAACTGTGCCAGTGGCTGCGTGGCCTGAATATCAACCAGCCTGGCATTCGTACTGGTGATCGTTTCACCCCGCAGGTAGTTTGTTATTGTCCCGTTCAGCCGTTGCCGGGTCAGGGCAGGAACATTTGACCATGTCAGGGACTTCAGGCCGAAAGCGTTTTATCCCCTGAGGGGCTGTCCGGTTTATTGATGACGGGATCGGCACCAATGGTGAAATGGGTAAAGTGGTAGTCACCGTTCTGTCAGCGGCGGCACAGGCCGAATGGCGCAGGATACTGGAACGTACCAATGAAGGCAGACAGCTCTACATTGCACATTCCATGGTATACAGGATTTTGAAAGATGAAACGTTTACATTCGTCTCAAACAATGCAATTGGCGGAATAACCTTGCCTCCATGAGGCAAGGTTAACATCAGTCATTGAGGTTCACTAAAATTAGCCTCGTTAGCTTTGCAGAATAGTGCTCCAGTTACTGTAAACTGAGTTTGTTCCGCAACAATTCAGATTCAATATTTGAACGTTCCACTTTTGCGGCCGTAATGGCACTTCGCGTAAATGGACTACCCGTTGCGGAAAATAAATTATCTGAATGTTTTTGTAATTTGCCTACATATTTCAGAGTATCTTTAATATTTCCTTTTTCGGCGCTATTTGCTAACTTACCAGCATAATGTTCTGT
>NZ_JANEWH010000062.1:0-27826 GCF_028069715.1 Kluyvera sp. Awk 3
AAATATCTCTAATATCGTTACGCATAAAAATGCCGAACATCAGTCCGGCATTTTTGAACAGCAAGACGTTACTCTGCGGAAGGGGTTCCCGGCTTCATATTCACATCGAGCTGCGGGTAAGGAAAACTGATGCCGTTGGCGTCAAACTCGCGTTTGATGCGCTCAAGCACGTCCCAGTAGACATTTTGCAGATCGCCGCTGAGGCTCCACGCGCGTACGACAAAGTTAACCGATGACGGCGCCAGCTCATTCAGACGCACGGTGATTTCGCGATCTTTCAGCACGCGCTTATCCGACTCCAGAATCGTCGTCAGAATCTGCTTAACCTTATCGATATCCGCATCGTAAGAGACGCCGATAATAAATTCATTACGGCGCGCAGGCTCACGCGAGAAGTTAATAATATTGCCGGCGATAATTTTGCCGTTCGGGATCACCACAATTTTACCGTCGACGGTACGCATGGTGGTGGAGAAAATCTGCACATTCAGCACGGTACCGGCCACGCCGCCCAGATCGACATACTCGCCCGCGCGGAACGGGCGGAACATCACCAGCAGCACGCCCGCCGCCAGGTTAGACAGCGAACCTTGCAGCGCCAGACCCACGGCCAAACCGGCGGCACCGAGTACGGCGATGACCGAAGCGGTCTGCACGCCCACGCGCCCCAGCGCGGCAATCAGCGTGAAGGCTATCACCGCATAGCGCACCAGCGCGGAGAGAAAATCGGCGACGGTGGCGTCAATTTTACGCGCCAGCATCAGGCGGTTGACGGTGTTGGAGATAACGCGCGCGGCGATCATCCCCACAATGATTATCGCGATTGCCGCAACGATATTGACCGCATAGCTCAGCAGTAATTCCTGGTTGCGCACCAGCCATGAACCGGCGTCGTTTATGCTATCGACAACGTTTAAATCTTCCATTCAATATTCCTTATGGATACCCGGATGGGAAACTAAAAACGGCCTGCAAAAGTGCAGGCAGGTATAAAGGGTAAACAAAAAATGAGATTTTTGCCAAGTTGATCACGTTTTAATGCCCATCCATCGTATTGAAAAGGCAATAAAAAAGCCCGCCATACGGCGGGCTTTCGGCAAAAATAAGGCTTTTCTTACAGAACGTCTTTCGCGTTCAGTTCAGTGAAAGCCTGCTCCAGACGAGCGATCATGGAAGTCTGGCCGGCACGCAGCCATACGCGCGGATCGTAGTATTTCTTGTTCGGCTGGTCTTCGCCTTTCGGGTTGCCCAGCTGGCCCTGCAGGTAAGCTTCGTTCTCTTTGTAGTAGTTCAGGATACCTTCCCAGGTTGCCCACTGGGTGTCGGTATCGATGTTCATTTTCACTACGCCGTAGCTTACGGAATCTTTGATTTCCTGGGCAGTAGAACCGGAACCGCCGTGGAAGACGAAGTTCAGGCTGTTGTGCGGCAGGTTGTGTTTCTTGGACACGTATTCCTGAGAATCACGCAGGATGGTCGGGGTCAGAACCACGTTACCCGGCTTGTAAACGCCGTGTACGTTACCGAAGGAAGCGGCGATGGTGAAACGCGGGCTGATTTTGCTCAGCTCGGTGTACGCGTAATCAACGTCTTCCGGCTGGGTGTACAGGGCAGAAGCGTCCATGTGGCTGTTGTCCACGCCGTCTTCTTCACCACCGGTGCAACCCAGTTCGATTTCCAGGGTCATGCCCATTTTGGACATACGCGCCAGGTATTTGGAGCAGATTTCGATGTTCTCGTGCAGAGACTCTTCGGACAGGTCGATCATGTGGGAAGAGAACAGCGGCTTACCGGTCGCAGCGAAGTGTTTTTCGCCAGCGTCCAGCAGACCGTCGATCCACGGCAGCAGTTTCTTCGCGCAGTGGTCAGTGTGCAGGATAACCGGAACACCGTAGTGCTCAGCCATCTGGTGAACGTGATGCGCACCGGAGATAGCGCCCAGGATTGCAGCACCCTGAGGAACGTCAGTTTTCACGCCTTTACCTGCGATGAACGCAGCGCCGCCGTTGGAGAACTGTACGATAACCGGCGCTTTAACTTTTGCAGCGGTTTCCAGTACGGCGTTGATGGAGTCGGTGCCCACGCAGTTAACTGCCGGCAGAGCAAAGTTGTTTTCTTTTGCTACCTGGAACACTTTCTGAACGTCGTCGCCAGTGATGACGCCCGGTTTTACGAAATCAAAAATTTTAGACATGTTACGTAGTCCTGTATCTGTATCTTCGGCCGTTGAAGAAGGTTCGCGAGCTGTTACGCGCGCTGAAAAACAGGCGGGTTTCCCCGCCTGAACTGAATTACTTCTTAGCGCGCTCTTCGAGCATCGCTACTGCCGGCAGTACTTTGCCTTCCACGAATTCGAGGAATGCGCCGCCGCCAGTGGAGATGTAGGAGATTTTGTCAGCAATACCGAACAGGTCGATTGCTGCCAGAGTGTCGCCGCCGCCTGCGATAGAGAATGCTTCGCTGTCTGCGATCGCGTTAGCAACGATTTCAGTGCCTTTACGGAAGTTCGGGAATTCGAACACGCCGACCGGGCCGTTCCACAGGATGGTTTTGGCGTTTTTCAGGATTTCAGCCAGTTTCTCTGCGGAAGCGTCGCCCAGATCCAGAATCTGCTCGTCATCTTTGATGTCGTTTACAGATTTCAGGGTCGCGGTTGCGGTTTCAGAGAACTCGGTCGCTACGCGAACGTCGGTCGGAACCGGGATATCACAGGTGGTCAGCAGACGCTTAGCTTCGTCAACCAGGTCAGCTTCGTACAAGGATTTACCCACGTTGTGGCCTTGAGCGGCAACGAAGGTGTTCGCGATACCACCGCCAACGATCAGCTGGTCAGCGATTTTAGACAGAGAGTCCAGAACGGTCAGTTTGGTAGAAACTTTAGAACCACCAACGATAGCAACCATCGGGCGAGCCGGCTCTTTCAGCGCTTTACCCAGTGCGTCCAGTTCAGCCGCCAGCAGCGGGCCTGCGCACGCAACGTCAGCAAACTTGCCGATACCGTGAGTAGAAGCCTGTGCACGGTGTGCAGTACCGAAGGCGTCCATCACGAATACGTCGCACAGTGCAGCGTATTTTTTGGACAGCGCTTCGTCGTCTTTCTTCTCGCCTTTGTTGAAGCGAACGTTTTCCAGAACAACCAGCTCACCGGCAGCAACTTCAACGCCGTCCAGGTAATCTTTAACCAGACGAACCGGAGCAGACAGTTTGTCTTTCAGGTAATTAACAACCGGCAGCAGAGAGAATTCTTCGTTGTACTCGCCTTCGGTCGGACGACCCAGGTGAGAAGTCACCATCACTTTCGCACCCTGTTTCAGCGCCAGCTCAATGGTCGGCAGAGAAGCACGGATACGCGCGTCGCTGGTTACTTTCCCTTCTTTAACCGGTACGTTCAGATCCGCACGGATGAAAACGCGTTTACCAGCCAGATCCAGATCGGTCATCTTAATTACAGACATGGTGAATCCTCTCGTTGATACTTAAAGTTTTGTCGACGCTCAAGCGTCGAGCCTGAAACCAATAGCGGCCATTGCTAACGTGGTGTCGAGCATTCGGTTAGCAAAGCCCCATTCGTTATCACACCAGACCAGCGTTTTGATCAGGTGAGCCCCGCTGACCCGCGTCTGTGTGCCATCGACAATGGCACTGTGCGGATCGTGGTTAAAATCAGTGGAGACCAACGGTAATTCCGTATAGTCAACTATACCATGAAATGCACCCTGTGCTGCTTTTTGCAGCAACTGGTTGACTTCATTCGCTTTTACAGGTTTTTTCACCGTCACGCTCAGGTCAATTGCCGTCACGTTGATGGTCGGCACACGCACCGCAATCGCCTCAAAACGGTCGCCAAACTGCGGGAAAATACGGGCAATCCCCGCAGCAAGTTTAGTATCAACCGGAATAATCGACTGGCTTGCCGCGCGCGTCCGGCGTAAATCCGGATGATAGGCGTCTATCACCTGCTGGTCATGCATCGCAGAGTGAATGGTGGTAACCGTACCGGACTCAATGCCATAAGCATCATCCAACAATTTAATGACGGGAATTATGCAATTCGTGGTACAGGAGGCGTTGGAAACAATACGATGTTCCGCACGCAATTCGTGTTGATTGACCCCATAGACGACGGTGGCGTCGAGATCGTTGCTGCCAGGATGTGAAAAGAGCACCTTCTTCGCGCCAGCGGCGATATGCGCTTCGCCGTCTTCACGGTTGCCATATACGCCGGTACAGTCGAGCACCACATCCACCGACAGTTCACGCCAGGGCAGTGCTTCAATAGACCGTTCGTGCAGAAGACGGATGGCGTCGTCGCCGACAAACAGCTGCTCGCGCTCCTGGCGAACGTCCCAGGCAAAACGCCCGTGGCTGGTGTCATATTTCAACAAATGGGCGATGCCGGCGGCATCAGCCAGTTCGTTAATGGCAACCACGGTGATCTCCGCACGACGTCCGGATTCATACAAAGCACGAACCACATTACGGCCAATGCGACCGAAGCCATTAATCGCTACGCGTACGCTCATAGGTCTCCTGCAAGGTTATCCCGAAGCAAAGTGGCAAACAGAGTAATGCAGCCGCTCGTTCAGGGAAACCTTACCCGCCACAAACCGTGACTGATTGGTTAAATGTCGAACAATCTATCGACTGAAACGCTTCAGCTAGAATAAGCGAAATGTGGAATAAAAGGAATGTTTGTCCAGACAAACGCGCCAGTAATCTGACGCGCATCACATTTTTACAGGAATAATCGCCGAAGAAATTCCATCGACTCCTCACCGCCTTAACTGGCGGTCCCCATTGCCGGGCAAAGCCAACAACGGGTCAGTATGGCGCTAATATTATTAGCTAAAGATTAGCTTATCGCTGCGCGAGTCACAGAATCCTCTTTTCGTAATGATAAACTCACCAGCCATTATAAAAATGCCTGAAAAAAGCACACGCTCTAATTAATCAATATCGAGCAGGAAATATAAATCTGCAAAATATATTCATTGAAACAAAATATTTTAACGCGAATCACGACGTGCATTAGGAAAAATTCACTGGCGTCACCCATTAAAATATTCACAAGGATGATTTATGAAGCAGCAAATGCAAATGATCGGGCAAGCGATGCTGGTCCCGATATCCATTATAACCATTGGTTCAATGTTTATGGGATTCGGCAGCGCGTTTACAAATAAAGAAACGCTGGAGGCGTTACATCTTGGCGTGCTATTTGATAAAGAGTCGCTGTTCTTTATTACGTTCAGCGTAATGAAAGCAACGGGTGATGTGGTATTCAGAAACCTTCCGCTGTTCTTCTCCATCGGCGTGGCTTTCGGCCTGGCCAAAAAAGAGAAAGGCTGGGCGGCATTCTCCGGCGCCGTGTGCTTTATGTCGATGCATTTCATCCTCAGCACGCTACTGACGCTGCACGGGCTGAACGAACAAACCACTACGGCAAACTGGTTTATCAACCAGCGCCACCTTGACCCCGTTGCTGCGGTACAGGAAGCCTCCATTTATACCACCGAATTAGGGATGTTCACCTATCGGATGAGCGTTTTCGGCGGCATGGCAGTCGGTCTCGCGACCTCCTGGCTGCACAACCGTCTGTATAACGTTAAGCTGCCGATGGTGCTGTCATTTTTCGCCGGCACTCGTACCGTGCCTATTGTGACGCTGGTCGTCGGCGCGCTGATGGGCTCTGCGCTTTATCTTATCTGGCCCCCCATAGGCTGGATGCTGGCGCAGTTCAGTAAGCTTATCGGCGATTCGGGATTATTTGGCACCTTTATCTGGGCGGTCGCCGACAAATCGCTGCTGCCGGTTGGTCTGCATCACCTGATCACGACGCCCATTCGTTTGACCGAACTCGGCGGTTCGATGGAAGTGTGCGGCAAGCTGGTCAGCGGAACCACCAACATTTATATGGCGCAATTGGGGTGCAACGAAACCCAGGAGCTGCTGGTCCGCGGTTTCCAGTCGGGGCGCGTCGTGACCCACTTCGGCGCGCTGCCCGGCGCGGCGCTGGCAATGTATCACTGCTCCCGTTCCCAGCATAAAAAGGTCGTCGCCGGTCTCTTGCTGCCCGTGGTGGCAACCATGATCCTTTTTGGCGTAACTGAGCCCATCGAATATACCTTTCTGTTCGTCGCCCCCTGGCTTTTTTATCTGGTTCACGTGCCACTCACCGGTTTACTCTTTGTTTTAACCGAAATGGCTAACGTTTCTATTTATGGCGGCTGCCTGAAAGATATTCTCCCTGTATTACTCCAACCGGGAAAATTAAATCTATGGGGATACCTATGGTTAATCCCGCTGTTTTTTATCATCTATTACGTTTTATTCCGCTATTTAATCATCCGCTTTAACGTGATGACGCCAGGCCGAGAGGAGGAAGACGCTGGAGAAGATGACGTTAAGCTTTTCAGTAAGCAAGATTTTAAAAATAAAACCACCCCGGTCTCAGAACAACCACAGGCCGATGCATTTGCGATGCAAATTATTGCGGCGTTCGGCGGCAAGGAAAATATCGCGCAGTTTGATAACTGTATTTCCCGCCTGCGCGTTGAAGTGCGCGATCCCGCTCGCGTCGCAGGCGATGACGTATGGAAGAAGACTCTGCGCGCAAAAGGCGTGGTGCGCGTCGGTGAAAAAGGCTGGCAAATCATCTACGGCGCCGAAGTGGTGATGATTGCTGGCGACTGCAAAGAATGGCTTGAGGAGGCGTAATGGATAGCATGACCACGGAGCGCATCGAATACCTGGCTCATCCCTACGAACAAAAACGACTCCTGACGCTGCCGTTCGAACTGACGCCTGATGTCGAACGCCTGGAAATCAGCTACCGCTTTGCCGATGGCAACGCGGTAGATTTGGGCCTGAAAGTAGGTGAAGAACTCCTCGGCTGGAGCGGCGGCGCGCGTCGGCAGATCGTCGTCAACGAAACCTTCGCCACGCCCGGCTATCGGCGTGGCGCACTGCCGCATGGGAGAGGATACGTACTGCTGGGGCTGCATAAAATCACCACCGTATGCCATATTCACGTCGAGATCGTTCGCTATCACAAAACAGAGCGCTGGCTGCGCGGAGACACCCA
The DNA here is from genome assembly GCF_028069715.1 of Kluyvera sp. Awk 3. Lineage (NCBI taxonomy): Bacteria > Pseudomonadati > Pseudomonadota > Gammaproteobacteria > Enterobacterales > Enterobacteriaceae > Kluyvera > Kluyvera sp. Awk 3. The sequence continues at coordinate 7,085 of NZ_JANEWH010000062.1, forward strand.
CCTGCACTCCGAGCACAGTGACGGCAAGCTGAGCATCAGCGAATTGATTGCCAGAGCCCGCACGCACAACCACGATTTCCTCTGTTTTACCGATCACAACACCGTGACGCAAAACCGGGAAATCGACGGTATCAACACAGCGCTGAGCCTGATTCCCGGCATGGAGTTGACCACCCAACTCGGGCACGTCAATTTTGTAGGCGTCGCCCAGCCGGTATTCAGCTTTCTGCCCTGCGCGACGGAAGTGGACATCACGCTGAAGATAGCGGAGGCGCGCAGCAACGGTGCCTGGATCGGTATTAATCATCCCTTCTGTCAACACTGTCCGTGGCTGCTGCCGTTTATCAACTACGACTGGCTGGAGCTATGGAACGGCCCGTGGGAGGCCACAACCCACAACGAAGCCACCTTTCAGTACTGGCTCCAGAAGCTGCGCGAGGGGCAAAACATTGCGGTCACCTCCGGCAGCGACTTTCACAAAGAAAAGCAATTTACGCTCCCCACGCTCAACGTCCGCAGCCGTAGCCACGAACGCGACGATATTCTACGGGCGATAGCCAACGGCCAAAGCTACATGCAGAGCCACGATGATATCCAACTGCGCCAGTTTACCGCCGGAGAGGCCGGGCCGGGCGAAACGAGCACCAGCTTGACGCTGCATCTCGATCTCAATGTCCCCACTCATCACCAGGTTCTGCTCTATACCCAACATCAGGTTTATGAATTGCCGCACCGCGGCGGCGTGGTGAAACAAGACATACGCTGGGCCGACAGCCGTTTTGCCTTCCTGCGGGTAAACGATGGCCACAGCGCCCAGTTGATTACCAACCCCATTTTCAGGGAGTGAACATGCAGCGGGTTCATATCATCTACAAAACCCATCTCGACATTGGCTTCACCGATTACGCCCAGTCGATTGAAGATAAATATTTGACGGAGTTTATTCCCGCCGTGGTGAATCTCGCCCGGGAGGTTAACACCGGAGGAGAGAAAAACTTTATCTGAACCTGCGGGGCATGGCTTATCCACCGCTATTTCCAGCGCGCAGAGCCCGAAGATAAGGCCCGACTGTGCAATGCCATCGAGGCCGGGGACATCGTCTGGCATGGTCTGCCGTTTACCGTCCATAGCGAGCTACTGACGCCAACGTTGATGCGCCACGCCCTCTCTTATCGCCAGGCGCTGGACGAGCGCTTCCATCGCCAGACGATTGCCGCAAAGATGACAGACGTACCGGGCCATACTCAGGCCATCGTACCGTGGCTGGCCGATGCCGGGCTGCGTTACCTGCATCTGGGCGTCAATGCCGCCTCCTGCCCGCCGGATGTTCCGCCGCTGTTTATCTGGAAATATGGTCAGCGCGATATCATCGTCAACTACTCTTTCGGCGGCTACGGCAACGAAACCTGGTGTGAAGCGCTGGACGAACTGCTGGTGTTCTGTCATGCCGAAGATAACTGTTCGCCGCCTACGGCCAGTGAAGTCATGCAGTTGATCGCACGCTACCGGCAGCGCTATCCCGAGGCACTGGTCAGCGCCTCGACGCTGGACGCCTTCGCCGCTCGTGTTGAAACCATCCGCCATACGCTGCCGGTCGTCGATGCCGAAATTGGCGACACGTGGAATCACGGTCTGGCAACCGACCCAGGAAAAGTCAGCCACTATCGTCGGTTAAACCGCCGTCTACAGCAGGAAATAGCCTGCCCGCCCGAGGCGCTTGACGCGCTGCTGATGGTGCCGGAGCATACCTGGGGGATGGATCTTAAGCTGCATCTCCCTGACTACTGCCATTATCTGCCGGAGGCGTTCAGCGCCGCGCGAGAGGAGGACAGCGTTAACGCCCCCGTGCCAGAAAAATATCATGCGCTTGGGCAATTTATTACACACTCGCCCCACAAGGGCACCCGCAGCTATCATCACTTCAGCCAATCATGGGCAGAACAGCGACGCTATATTGATAGCGCCTGCGCCCATCTGTCGGCGCCGCTCTGTGAGATGACCGGCGCGGGTCCCGTCACCGTTAAGGGGATGGCGACAGGCCTACGTCAGTTCTCCTTTGGCGACTATGACTTTGCCCTCGCCAACGACGGCAGCCTGTCGACGCTCAACATCGACGGCAGGCCGATGCTGGATGCGCCTCTTGCCCGTCTGATCTATCGGCAGGTCGGGCCACAGGAATATGATCATTTTCGCGACCGCTATCTGCAGAACCTGGATGTCACCGCGCCGTGGGCGCTCTCAGATTTTACCAAACCCGGCCTGGAACTCACCCCACGCCCCGTGAGTACGCAGCAGGTGGGTTTCTCGCTTAAACAGGTCCGCTTTCGCGGCGAGCTGGACGCCTGGTATGTACAGGCCATTATCCAACCCAACAAGGCCGCGGGCATTGAATTAAAGCTGCCCGATGAAATCATCCTGGAGTACGGTTTTAGCAAGATTCGCCACGCGATCTCGCTACGCCTGAGCATTCTCGGCAAACAGGCCAACCGGCTGCCAGAAGAAATCTGGCTCCAATTGGGGTTGAGCAACATCGGCCAGAGCACGTGCCAGAAACTCGGCTATCCCATCGACTGGTTTAACGTGGTCAGAAATGGTAACGCCAACCTGCACGCAGTAGAGCTTGCGCATACAGAACAGTGGACGCTGGAGCCGCTGGATGCGCCGCTGCTGGCGCTCTACCAGCCGCGAATTCTCTGCTTTGGCGAACCGTCTCCCCCGCGAGTCAGCCTCTATAGCCAACTCTATAACAACATCTGGGGCACCAACTTCCCGATGTGGTACGCAGAGGATATTCACGCAGAGTATCGCATCTATTTTAAAGAGAGAGGGAAGCCGCAATGAGCGACACCCGAACAATTCACGCCGTATCGCACACCCATTGGGATCGCGAATGGTATTTCTCCACGCTCGATACGCAGCTTTTTGCGCTGAAAGCCTTTAGCGAACTGATTATCGCACTGGAGAACAATCCCCGCTTTGTCTTTCATCTTGACGGCCAGAGCTCTATTTTTGACGATTTTATCCGTCTTAAACCGAACATGGCCGAACGGGCGCGCCGGCTCGTGCGGGATAAACGGCTGCTAATCGGCCCGTGGTACACCCAGCCGGACCTGTTTAACATCGCCACGGAATCACTGTTCCGTAACCTGCGCATCGGCATCCATCACGCGCAGCAGGCGGGCTACTGCATGTCGGTGCTCTATCTACCAGACACCTTTGGCAGCCACGCGCAGCTACCGCAGATTGCCCGTGCGTTTGGACTACGGCACATACTGTTGCGCCGTGGCTACGATCCACAGATTATGGGGCCGACAGAGCTGTGCTGGGAGGCGTTGAACGGCGATAGCGCCATCACCGTGATTACGCCCTTTGGCTACTCGCTCGCCCATCCCGAACGCGGCGGCCGCTGGCGCAACTTCCGGCCCGCGCATTTTGATGAAGAGACGTTCCCTCTCATTGCTCGCATGAAGGCGCTCTCGCCCTCATCGGACCTTCTCTGCCCCATCGGCGGCGATCAGGTTAGCTGCGATGCCGATTTCGACCGGCTGATCGCCGCGGTCAACGCCCTCAGCGACGATCGCTGGGAAATCAGCAGCTATGAACGCTACTTCGCCACGCTGGCCGATAAACCGCTGCCGCGCTGGCGCGGTGAGTTTCGCATTCCTCGTCTTGCTCGTGTGCACAAGAGCATTGGTTCTTCGCGCTACGACATCAAGAAAGCCAATAACGATGCGGAACTGTGTCTGACCCGGCTAGCGGAACCGATGCTGGCTCTGGCGCGACGCAACGGTTTTGAGGAAGGCGAAGAGATGCTGGAACAGGCGTGGCGCTGGCTGTTGGAATCACACGCTCATGACAGCATGGGCGGCTGCAACAGTGACGAAACCAACCGCGACGTGCTCCACCGCTGTCGCCAGGCACAACAAATCGGCGAGGCAATATTCAGTCTGCACGCCCGTCAGTTGCTGGCTAACCTTGCCGCGAAAACACCCTATCGATTTCTGGTGGTCAACGGCACCAGCAGCCCGAATGTGGATGTTCGCCGCCAGATGCTGATCACCCCAGCGGCCCATTTTGCGCTGATGGGCGAAAACGGTGAACCGCTCCGCGTGGTCGTACACCAGCAGCGACAAGTGCAGCTACCGCGTCACGTGCTGCTGACGCCGGACGGTGAAGTGGAGACGGAACAACAGTGCTGGTATTACGAAAACGTCGTCGATCTGCTCAACGTACCGGTGCCGCCGCTGGGTTTTGCGCTCTTTTACGTCACTCCCGGTCAGCAGCCGATAACGCTTCCTGCCGTCAGTCAGGAAATACAGACGATCGAAAACGCGTACTATCGCCTGAGTCTGCAGGACAATCAGCTGCACTGGCAGGAGAAAGCCAGCGGCCGCACGTTGTCGCCACTGCTACAGTTACGCGATATCAGCGACGACGGCGATCTCTACGACTTTTCGCCCTTGCCCGGCGATCGCGGCCTGACCTTCTCGCACTTCACCCTGGATAACGCTCAGCAGCATCCGTGGCAACAAAGCCTGCACCTGCATGCCGCGCTACTACTGCCGGAAGGCATTAACGACGATCGTCTGGCGCGCAGTGAACGCCAGCGCGTTGTAAACATCAAGCTCACGCTGACCCTTGAAGACGATATGCTGCTTGGCGACCTGACGATTGAAAATACCGCGCGCGATCACCGTATGCAGTTGTTGTTCAACACCGGGAAGACCATCGATGCGGTGTGCGCCGACGTGCCATTTGGAACCCTGACGCGCGCGAATCAACACATTGCCGATAGCGCGGGCTATGCGGAAAAGCCGGTTGATACGGAGCCTTTTATGCACCGGCTCAGCCCTCACGCCGACTTTCACGTTTTCGCCCGTGGTATGAAAGAGTATGCCTATCAAGGGCAGCAGCTTCGTCTGACGCTGTTTCGCAGCGTCGGCCAGCTTGGCAAAGACGATCTGCTGTACCGTCCTGGACGCGCTTCCGGCCAGCGTCAGGCCACACCGGAAGGCAATCTGTCCGGCGAACTGAGTTTTCACTTTGCTCTGTGTGCTGGCGAATATTCTCCGGCGCAGTTAGCCATCCGTGAACAGCGCTACAGCGCACCGGTACGGCTATGGCAATGGCAGAACGATCGGTCGGGTCTTCAGCGCCTGGACAATTTTGATATGTTTATTGCAGAACGGAAAATCAACCATCGCCAGTTGTTGAGCCAACTGCCGCAAGGCTGGGTCGTCAGCGGCGTTGACGTGCTATACGGCAAAACGCTGGTGCGGCTGTATAACCCCTCCCCCAACGCGCTTGAGGTACCGGAAGCCTGGCGCGACTACACCTGCAACGCGCTGGGCGAAAAGATGGCAAAAACCGTCCTGCGGGGCCATGACCACCTGACGCTCAATCTCAGCATCCCCGCCACAAGTTAACGCCACGCCATAAAAAAAGGCCGCATTCGCGGCCTTTTGACTTCACAATAACGGATTACAGCAGGCCTTTCGCCTTCGCAACCACGTTTTCTACGGTAAAGCCGAACTCTTTGAACAGCAGATCCGCAGGCGCAGACTCACCGAAGGTGGTCATACCGACGATTGCGCCGTTCAGGCCCACGTATTTGAACCAGTAGTCAGCGATGCCCGCTTCGATAGCGACGCGTGCAGAGACGGCTTTCGGCAGCACGGATTCACGGTAAGCCGCATCCTGCTTGTCGAATGCATCGGTAGACGGCATGGAAACCACGCGCGCCTTCACGCCTTCAGCGGTCAGTTTCTCGTAAGCGGCAACCGCCAGCTCAACTTCAGAACCGGTCGCAATCAGGATCACCTGCGGCTGGCCGTCGCTGTCTTTCAGCACGTAACCACCACGAGCCACGTTCGCCAGCTGCGCTTCGGTACGTTCCTGCTGTGCCAGGTTCTGACGGGAGAGGATCAGCGCGGTCGGGCCGTCCTGACGCTCTACGCCGTATTTCCACGCAATCGCGGATTCGACCTGGTCACACGGACGCCAGGTGCTCATGTTCGGCGTCACACGCAGGGAGGCAATCTGCTCTACCGGCTGGTGAGTCGGGCCATCTTCGCCCAGACCGATGGAGTCGTGGGTGTAGACCATCACCTGACGTTTCTTCATCAGCGCTGCCATACGCACCGCGTTACGGGCATATTCAACGAACATCAGGAAGGTAGAGGTGTACGGCAGGAAACCACCGTGCAGCGAGATACCGTTAGCAATCGCGGTCATACCGAATTCACGCACGCCGTAATGGATGTAGTTACCTGCGGTGTCTTCGTTAATCGCTTTAGAGCCAGACCAGATAGTCAGGTTAGACGGCGCCAGGTCAGCGGAACCACCGAGGAATTCCGGCAGCAGAGGACCAAAGGCTTCAATCGCGTTCTGGGAAGCTTTACGGCTGGCGATTTTCGCCGGGTTAGCCTGCAGTTTCGCAATGAATTCGTTCGCTTTCGCGTCGAAGTCAGACGGCATATCACCTTTCATACGACGGGTAAATTCTGCGGCTTCCTGCGGGAAGGCTTTCGCGTAAGCGGCGAACTTGTCGTTCCACGCGGCTTCTTTCGCCTGGCCTGCGGCTTTCGCATCCCACTGAGCGTAGATGTCAGCCGGGATTTCAAACGGACCGTAGTTCCAGCCCAGTTGCTTGCGGGTCAGCGCAATTTCGTCTGCGCCCAGCGGTGCACCGTGAGAGTCGTGGGTACCGGCTTTGTTCGGGGAACCGAAACCAATGATGGTTTTGCACATCAGCAGAGACGGCTTGTCGGTGACCGCACGCGCTTCTTCAACAGCACGTTTAATCGCGTCTGCGTCGTGGCCGTCGATACCGCGGATCACGTGCCAGTTATAGGCTTCGAAACGCTTGGCTGTGTCATCGGTGAACCAGCCCTCAACGTGACCGTCGATGGAGATGCCGTTGTCATCATAGAAAGCAATCAGTTTGCCCAGTTTCAGGGTACCGGCCAGGGAGCACACTTCGTGAGAAATGCCTTCCATCATGCAGCCATCGCCCATGAACGCGTAAGTGAAGTGGTCAACAATGTCGTGACCCGGGCGGTTGAACTGCGCCGCCAGCGTTTTTTCAGCAATCGCCATACCTACGGCGTTAGCAATACCCTGACCCAGCGGACCGGTGGTGGTTTCAACGCCAGCGGTGTAACCCACTTCCGGGTGACCCGGCGTTTTAGAGTGCAGCTGACGGAAGTTTTTCAGTTCTTCCATCGGCAGATCGTAACCGGTGAGGTGCAGCAGGCTGTAGATCAGCATGGAGCCGTGGCCGTTAGACAGCACAAAGCGGTCACGGTCAGCCCAGGACGGATTTTGTGGGTTATGGTTCAGAAAATCACGCCACAGGACTTCGGCAATGTCAGCCATACCCATCGGGGCACCCGGGTGACCGGAATTGGCTTTCTGTACTGCGTCCATGCTCAGCGCACGAATAGCATTAGCAAGCTCTTTACGTGAGGACATTTTGACTCCAGTTCGGACTGTTGAAGGCTACCCTAACGCCACGAAGCGCGCACGTTACGGGCTATGCCAGAAAAAAGTGTCAACAATGTAACCTATGCGACAAAGCATGTACATGGAGCATCCTTTTGCCTCTTCAGAAATCTCTGGAACAGGGGTTAACAAGTTGTAATCCTCTCGCCCGTAAGCCGCGATATTCTTTATACTTAGCTCAACTCTGGCGGCGCAGTTCCAGGGCATTTTCAGATAAACGACTTTGGAAGCAATCTCATGAAGAAACGGGCGATGGTTCTGGCTTTTGGCGCGACTTTGTTGCTCAGTGGCTGTCAGAATATGGATTCAAATGGCTTATTAAGTTCAGGCACCGGCGCTTTGCAGGCCTTCTCCCTGAGCGATCAGCAGGTACAAGCATTGAGCGATCAGGCCTGTAAGGATATGGACAGCAAGGCTACCATCGCGCCGTCCAACAGCGCCTATACGCAGCGATTGAACAAAATCGCCGCCGCGCTTGGCGACAACATCAACGGCCAGCCGGTTAACTACAAAGTCTACGAGGCGAAGGATGTGAACGCTTTCGCCATGGCCAACGGCTGCATTCGCGTGTATAGCGGCCTGATGGACCTGATGAACGACAACGAAGTGGAAGCGGTTATCGGCCACGAGATGGGCCACGTTGCGCTGGGCCACGTGAAGAAAGGCATGCAGGTAGCCATTGGGACCAACGCCCTGCGCGCAGCAGCAGCCTCCGCGGGCGGTATCGTCGGCAGCCTGTCGCAGTCGCAGCTTGGCGATTTGGGCGAGAAGCTGGTGAACTCGCAGTTCTCCCAACGTCAGGAGTCAGAAGCGGATGACTACTCCTATGATCTGCTGCGAAAACGCGGCATCAATCCAACCGGTCTCGCCACCAGCTTCGAGAAGCTATCGAAACTGGAAGATGGTCGTCAAAGCTCCATGTTTGACGATCACCCGGCGTCCCAGGAACGCGCACAGCATATCCGCGAGCGTTTACAGGCCGACGGAATTAAATAAAGATTCACCGGGGGGCAATATTGCCCCCTTGCGCAAATAAGAAAAAAATATTAAAACCAGTAAACGGCACTAATTGATAATTTAAGCGCACGAACCGTTAAATATACAACACCGACAGCTGCGAAGAATATATCTCCGTCAACCGCAAAAGCCGGACAATTACTCTAAAAAAGGAAATAAGATTATATTATTTACCTTTCATCAAGCTCATTATCCGTATTTTCAAATAGTCTATAGCCAATCCACAAATGCACGCATGGCGGGCCTTGCCGCGGGATTCCTGGCGAAACATCTCTTCATACAATGATTGCTTTTGATACTTATTCAGGCGACTATCCAAATTGTAACAACACAATTTGACAGTTTTATAAACAGAGAAGTTCCCTCCGTGAAAAAGAAATTAACGTTAGTTGCCTTAAGTATTATTGCCTCTGCGCCGGCTTTTGCGAGCCAGCAATCTGATAGCCAGGGTTTTATTGATGACAGTCATCTGGATCTGTTCCTGCGTAACGCGTATATCAAACGCGACTATCGCGATGGGCTGCATGATAAAAGCGAATGGGGCCAGGGCATTATTGCCACTTTTGAATCCGGCTTTACTCAGGGACCCATCGGCTTTGGTGTCGACGGTATCGCCCAGTACGGCGTGCGTCTGGACGGCGGCCGCGGAAACAGCGGCGCGGGCGGAATCGACTTCTTCGCGCAGGACAACGATGGTCGTGCAAAGTCCGACCTTGCTAAGTTTGGCGCAACGGCCAAAATGCGCTTTTCTAACACCGTGCTGAGCTACGGCAACCAGCGCCCGACGCTGCCGATTCTCTACGCCGACGACTCCCGTCTGCTGTATGAAACCTACACCGGGACAATGCTGACCTCGAAAGAGATCGCCGGTCTGGAAGTGAACGCCGGTTACTTCACCGACGAACAGCGTAAGAGCGATGACAGCCACAACAGCGGCCTGAAAAGCATCACCTTCGGCGGCGCGAGCTACCAGTTTAACGATCAACTGAGCGGCGCGCTGTATGCCTCTCACGTGGAAGATGTACTGAACAAGCAGTACCTCGGCCTGAACTACGCTCAGCCGCTGGCCGAAAACCAGAAGCTGGTATTCGACTTCAACGGCTATAACTCCCGTCTGGAGCAGGAATATGCGGACTCGCTGGATACCGGGCGCAGCAACAGCATCTGGAGCCTGGCGACCAGCTATATCTGGGATATTCACACCTTTAAAATCGCCTACCAGCAGAGCAGCGGCAGCACCGGCTATAACTATGGCGGCTACCAGAATCAGGGCGGCGTGGGTGACGGCGGCAATACCATCTGGCTGGCGAACTCCTACTGGTCTGATTTTAACGGTGAAGACGAACGTTCATGGCAGGCGTCTTATGCGCTGGACTTTGGCGGACTGGGCTTACCGGGCCTGAGCTGGACCACTGCGTACGTTCGCGGCGATAACATCAAGACGGCGGAAACCAACAACGGTAAAGAGCACGAGTGGTTTAACCAGGTGCAATACCAGGTCCAGGACGGCCCGGCAAAAGATCTGAAATTCAAAGTTCGCTACTCGGTGCTGCGCGTTTCCAGCAACGCCAGCGACTATAACGTCAGCGGTAACGAAGTCCGCGTTTACGTGGAGTACCCGTTCAACGCGTTTTAATCGGTAAGATGACGGTTCCCGGCCTGGCTCGGCCGCGCCGGGAACCGCCAACAAGCACTTATTCGCCTTTCTTCGCCGCCTGGATGTAGAGCATTTCCAGCGCCAGGGTCGCCGCGGCCAGCGCGGTGATTTCAGATTGGTCGTACGCCGGAGCCACTTCCACCACGTCCATCCCAACGATGTTCAGATCCTTCAGGCCACGCACCAGCTTAATAGCGCGATCGGAGGTCAGGCCGCCAATGACAGGCGTGCCGGTACCCGGTGCAAACGCAGGATCCAGGCAGTCGATGTCAAAGGTCAGGTAGACCGGCATATCACCGACGATCTGCTTAACCTGAGCAATGATGTCGTCCACGCTGCGGTCGTTCACCTGACCGGCGTCCAGCACGGTGAAACCGTTGTCTTTATCGAACTCGGTACGAATACCAATCTGCACCGAGTGATTCGGATCGATCAGCCCTTCATTCGGCGCGGTGTAGAACATGGTGCCGTGATCGAACTCGCAGCCGTTGGCATAGGTGTCGGTGTGGGCGTCAAAGTGGACCAGCGCCATCTTACCGAAGTGTTTGGCGTGCGCACGCAGCAGCGGTAGCGTGACAAAGTGGTCGCCGCCGAAGGAGAGCATGCGTTTGCCCGCCGCCAGCAGTTTTTCCGCGTGCGCCTGCAGCTTCTCGCTCATTTCACGCGCGTCGCCGAAAGCATAAACCAGGTCGCCGCAGTCGACGACGTTCAGACGTTCACGCATGTCGAAGTTCCACGGGAAGCGGTTGTGCTCCCAGGCCAGGTTGGTGGAAACCTGACGAATCGCCGCCGGGCCGTGGCGACCACCGGCACGACCAGAGGTCGCCATATCAAACGGTACGCCGGTAATGACCCAGTCTGCGTCGCTGTCGTACGGCATAAAGTTCATCGGCAGACGCAGGAAACCAAACGCGTTGGAAACCAGGGAGTTATCGTATTGATGACCTAAGGTGCTCATGGGCTGTGACCTCTTTTACGTCGATATAAAAAAACCCTTCCGCGTCGTTAGGCCCGACGAGGAAGGGTTTGAATGGGGGTACTGCTTGTATGGGGGCGATTATCGCCGTTAATCTGTACGGGTTCAAGTACGTTCAAAACAATCGGCCCCCTCCTTGCTCCTGATAAGAATTATAGCCGACGTAAACGGGCAATGAGCGGCCCGGCCTCCTCCAGCAGGGTTTCCACCGACGGCGCGCACAGGCACTCCAGCGAAACGGCATGATGATAACCCGCCTGCTTCAGCGCCCGGTAAATGTCGTCAATCGGCAGGTGACCGTAGCCAGGAAAGGCGCGGTTGGAGTCGGCAAAATGGACGTGTTTGAGGCGATGCCCCAGCAACGCAATCGCCGCAGAAAAATCGCGATCCTCAATGTTGGCGTGGAAGATATCCCACAGCACGCCGACGTTATCGGGCGCATCGCTGAGGGTAAGAAATTCCAGCATATCCGCCGCGCTGTGCAGATGGCTGATTTCGTAGCGGTTGAGCGCTTCCAGCACTAGCGTTACGCCGCAGCGCTGAGCCAGCTCCACGCAGGGGCGTATCGCTTCCACCAGTTCATGCATATACGCTGTTTTACTCATCTCTCTGTCCGGCGCGCGCAACGACCCAATAGTGACGTGACTTCCCAGGAGCGCAGCGACTTCAATATGTTCCGCCAACCGTGCGCGGGTGCGCGCTACCACTGCGTTATCGCCAGACAACAGCGACAGGCCATCTCGCCTGCGGGCCTGCCCGGTAGCGATCGTCGTACAGCCTAATCCATAGCTGTCCAGCCGCCGTTTCAGCCTGGCGACATCTATCCCCTGATAATCATTGATACAGAGCTCGGCCGCATCAAAACCGCTTTGCGCCAACCACGCCAGCCCCTGTTCAAGCTCTTCTGGCGGAAACGGCGAAAAAAGCGTGTCATAACGGCACGTTAACGTTGCGCTAAACTTGATCATTCGCTCACCTTTTGTGGGCCAGCGCCTCAACGCTGGCCCAGACTGTTATCGCATGGCTTTGGTTAAAATACGGCTGGCGCCACGGGAGAAGTGCTCCGCCGCCTCCTGAACGGTGAATTTGCCGTGGTCGATGTTCTCAATCGTGTTGCGCCACAGTTCCACCAGCTGTGGGTTGTCGAAGTATGGCGAGGTCGGAATATCGTGCGGCAGCGCCAGCGAGGAGTTGATACCGGCGACGGTAATGTTGTCCTCCTGAATCAGACCGTCAGCTTTGAGCTGATCCCAGGCGGCCTTGCTGAGCGGCGTGCCGCGCTCGAGCCCCATCGCTTTCACGCCTTGTGGATCGTTCATCAGGAAGTTAATCAGCTTCGCCGCCTCCTGCGGATGCCTGGTGGTTTTACCGATGCTGAACATCATGGTCGGCTTAAAGAACAAGCCGGCGTCTTTCGCCTCCGGCAGCATAAAGAACGGCCCCAGCTCCAGCTTGTTGTACGGCGCGGTAAGGTTGTTTTCGTACATCACCGCGTTGGTGTTCCACATATACACCCCGCCCCACTTGCCCTGAATCCACGGCTTCATCTCCCAGGTATTGCTCTTGCCGTAGGAGGCCAGCACGCGCATTGACGGGAAAACGTGGTTATCCACCAGATCTTTGTAGATCTTGAAGAAGTCCTGCCACTGCTGCGGCGTGTAGGTAAATTTGCCTTTGCTCTCGTCGATAGCCGGAATGTTGTATTTCTGCACCATCCACGACTGCACCAGCGTCAGCGACTCCATATAGTCGAGCACCAGCGGATATTTCTCTTCATCCTTCGCTTTAAAGGCGCGCCCTGCCGCCATCAGCTCGTCCCAGCTTTGCGGATAGCTGACGCCCATCTCCTGCCACAGTTTGCTGTTGTAGTAGAAGCTGCGCGCGGTCACCGCCACCGGCAGCCCGTTCAGTTTGCCGTTGACGGTGGTGGTGCTCAACGACTGCGGATCGTACTGCTGAAGATCGAGCACCGCCTTTTGCTGATAGAGATCGTAAAAGCCCTTACCGTCGCGCGAGAACAGCGGCAGCCAGTTCCAGTTAGTCTGAATCACATCCGGCTCGTTGCCGCCCGCAATCTGTACCGTCAAACGGGAGAGATAGCCCTCCCAACCGGCGTATTCCGCCTTCACTTTGATATCCGGATATTTCTCCTCAAATAGCTTGATGGCATTGAGCGTCGCCTGATGGCGGCTGTTGCCGCCCCACCAGGAAATGCGAATTTCGGTCGCCTGCGCGGCGGACAGACAGGAACACGCAAGCATCAATGACGCCGCCACCGGGGCGATAAGCTTATGCATCGGGAACTCCTTGTTTAAGCGTGAATTTGCTGTAAAACGTCGTCGGGTATTTCGGCGAGATACAGCGCCGGTTTCCCGTCTTTGTCGCTACTGAACAGCACGGCTTTTTCATCAGGGGTAAAAGACGGGTGCGGATGGGTGACCTGACGGTCGCCGTCGAGCACCTGCCATGACGAGCTGTGGCAGGCGATTTTGTGCGCCTTCTTATGACGCAGATCGAACAACCACAGCCACGGATCGCGGGTATCGCCATAGCCCGCGTTATCGGCGATATCAATAGGGATACCGGAGCCATCGCCCACCGCCAGCGAACCGTCGTCGTTGCTCATCACGTGCGAGCACGGCGGCATTGCCATCAGGCGTTCATCCTGTCCGGTTTCGCCGTCGATGCGGCACAAATAGCGCACCGGGCTGTTTTTGACATAGGTGACGTACATCAGCGCCGAGCCGTCCGGTACCCAGAACTCATGGGTATAGCTCTCTCCCGGCGCGGGTTCGCGGGCTTTGCGAATATTGCCGCCCTGCTCATCCATCAGCCACATGCGCGCGTCGACGCGATCCAGCGGCCCCTCATGGCAGAACGCCACGGTGTTATCGTCATTCGGGCGGTAAATCGGGTGGCCCAGCCACTGGTTCTCTTCCAGCAGCGTCTCCCGCTCGCCGGTGCGCAGATCGATGCGGATAACCCGGCAGCGCGGCTGCTCGTCGAAGAATTCCTGAAACACCTTCCAGTCACTGATCGGTCGCCAGCTATCGCGATGGATTTCCACCCCCACCAGCTTGTCGCAAGCCGAGTTCGCCACCCAGGTACCGTAGCCCACCCACTCATCCGGCACGCGATACACCACCGTCTCCTGAAGCGTGGCTAAATCAACGCGCATTAAATTCCGTTCGGCCTTCACATAATAAAGCCCGGTTTCATCTGGCGATAAAAAGCCGCCGAAGGTATTATCGCCGGGCCCTTCGGTTAATTGCGTCGCGAGGCCGCTGGCGATATCCAGTAAATAGTAATTACGATACCCATCAAATTCTCCGGCAAAAATTAATTTACGACCGCCGTCGATAAAGCACTTTTGATAAAAATAATTTCGATGACAAATAACGTCGACCGGCGTAAAACGGGTGACTTTTGCCCCGGTATCACTATCAATATAATGTTCAAAATCCAGTTGCAGCGTCGAACCTTTAGCCATAATAAATCCTCGAATTTAACGTGATAAGCGCAATCAGGGTGAGCGGGTCGAGCAGGCTCACATTTTAGTGTTTACAGTCGCCGCGGCGTTTGACCTTTCAGCGCGGCGGATTTAGCATCCCTGCTCCCATCGGGCACAGGAGCGTGAACCATGACAGCCACAACGCCTTTACTGTTCATGGAGATTAATTCTCCGGATATCTGGCGCTGGTCTTTTGTGGAATACACCGTCGGCCAGGCGCTACGCTATGAATTTCAGGGTATCGTTATTCATCAGCAATCTTTATTAGCCCGATTAGCGCCCCCCTCCAGGTGCTGTAAAGGCAGTGAATTAATTAATCTGACGCTAGCCCAGGAGCATGCCATTATTTATTTACGGCGGGTGGGCGATTATTGCCAGAAACATCATTTACAGCTTTGGTTACAGGGCGAAGCCACGCCCGATAGCCAGGAATTAAAAGCTAAATTTCCTGAGTTCTTTCTTTCAGAAAATAATCACGACGCATTTATTCAGCATTTTTTCCAGCACACTATTCCACATATTCTCGCCGCGCTTCCGGCAGTGCGGGGCCTGCGTCTTTCGTTATCCACCCCGGACATCAGCAATGAACACTGGAAAACGTCGTTAAAAACTCTCTATCAAGGCATTCGTCAGCTTGGCCGCCTGCTGATCCTGCGCGATTATCAGGACAAAACCTGGCCCCGGCAGATGCTGCGTACGGCGCTGGAAACCCTTCCTGACGATGTGCGCGCCTCGATTAAGGCGACCGAACTCGATTACCGTCCGGGCTTTGCCAGCAACCCCAACCTGCTTAATATCCAGAGCAACCGCAAATGGCTCGAGCTGGACCTCTGGGGCCTGGAATACGGCTGGACGCTGCTCCCGTGCTATCTGCTTGAGGAGATTCAGCAGCGTCTCGCCTGGCTTAACCAGCATAGCGGCGGCGCACCCGAAGCGATCACCGTACGCATCGACTGGGAATGGATGCCCGACCTGACGCTCAACGGCAGCCAGAATGAACTTAACCTGTTCGGCCTTGCCCCACTCATCCACGAGCCGGAGGTCAATCCGCGGCATATCGTTCACCGCTGGTTACAGCAACAGGCGCCCACTGCGCCACAGCACACGCTCAACGCACTCGGCGATATCGTCATCGCCAGCCATGAGTGGAGCTGCAAAACGCCGACGCTATTGGGCCGCGTGCTGCAATGCCACAGCCGCCCGCCAACTGATTTAGAACATACCCTGCACCTGCTGCATCTCGATACCCGCGGCGCAAACTGGACGCAGTCTTTTCAGCCGCTGATGCCCAGCGACGATCGCGAACTGGGCGCTCAGCAATGCCAGCTTATCGAGCTGGAAAACCAGCGCAGCCGCTTTCTTGCCGACTATCTCTACAGCCGTTCGCTGAAGCTACTGCCCGACAGCGGTCTGGCCGAGCCCACCCGGCGCGCTATCACCGACGGCGCGATTCGCGCCCTCAAATATACCCATATCTACAGCGCCTTTACCCAGGCGCTTAGCCTCAAACTGTGGCTGCGTAAGTACGGTGAACAGGCCGATATCCGTACGCAGCTTGCCGTCGCCTTACGCGACTTCCGGCAGCAAAATA
Source organism: Kluyvera sp. Awk 3 (assembly GCF_028069715.1). Classification (NCBI taxonomy): domain Bacteria; kingdom Pseudomonadati; phylum Pseudomonadota; class Gammaproteobacteria; order Enterobacterales; family Enterobacteriaceae; genus Kluyvera; species Kluyvera sp. Awk 3. The sequence goes on from NZ_JANEWH010000062.1 coordinate 23,340, forward strand.
ACGAGCTGGAGGCCTGGTTTAGCCAGCATGGGGACGCGCATCCCAGCGCCTTTGCTACCCTGCTCAATCCGCAACGCATCGCCACGTTGATTGCCAGCCTTGATAATGATTAAGCATGAAGTCGACGCGTCGGTAAGTAAATCCGCCAGGCCGGTGCAAATCGCGGCTGAACCTATTCGCGGGCGTAAAGAGTGAAAACCATCACGGTTGTGGAAAAAATCGAGTGATAGACATCACATTCTGACCGAACGATTTTGTGATCGTTATCGATGAAGGAAGAAACACAGGTGGGAAAACCCGGCGGACAGAGGCCGCCGGGCGAGCGAGATTACTCGTCTTCGAGGTAGGTATAACCGTACAGACCGGCTTCAAACTCTTCCAGGAACTGCTGCTGCAGCTCGGGATCCAGATCGGTGTTTTTCACCTGATCGCGGAACTGGGTAAGCAGCTTATTGGGATCCAGTTGAACGTACTGCAACATATCCGCCACGGTATCGCCTTCATCGGAAAGCTCAACCTCGACGCTGCCGTCAGGGAAGACAAACACGTCAACCGCTTCGGTATCACCGAACAGGTTATGCATGTTGCCGAGGATCTCCTGATACGCGCCGACCATAAAGAAACCGAGCATCGGCGGATTCTCCGGGTCGTATTCCGGCATTGGCATGGTGGTGGCAATGCCGTCACCGTCGACGTAGTGGTCAATCGCGCCATCAGAGTCACAGGTGATGTCCAGCAGCACCGCACGGCGCTCCGGCGCCTGGTTCAGCCCTTCGAGCGGCAGCACCGGGAACAGTTGGTCGATACCCCACGCATCCGGCATTGACTGGAACAGCGAGAAGTTGACGTAAATTTTATCCGCCATACGTTCCTGCAGCTCGTCGATAATCGGACGGTGCGCGCGGTTGCTTGGGTCGAGCTGTTTCTGCACTTCGTGGCACATGTTCAGATACAGCTGCTCTGCCCACGCGCGCTCCTGAAGACTAAAGGTGCCTGAAGAGTAGCCGACGTGAATATCGTGCAGGTCCATCTGGCTGTCATGCAGCCATTCGCGCAGCGAGCGGCGGTTATCCGGCTCGTGCATCTCCTGCCAGGTTTCCCACATACTTTGCAGCGCGCGCGGCGCATCGTCAGCCGGCGGCGTCGCTTCGGTATGTTCGCTACGCTCAACGCCGATAATGTTCGACACCAGCACCGTGTGGTGCGCGGTCACCGCACGGCCGGACTCGGTAATCACCGTCGGGTGCGGCAGGCCATGCTCTTCGCAGGCGTCGCCAATCGCCCAAATGATATTGTTGGCGTATTCGTTCAGGCCATAGTTCACGGAGCAGTCGGACTGCGAGCGGGTACCTTCATAGTCCACGCCCAGGCCGCCGCCGACGTCGAAGCACTGAATATTGACGCCCAGCTTGTGCAGTTCAACGTAGAAACGCGCCGATTCGCGCACGCCGGTGGCGATATCGCGAATGTTCGCCATCTGCGAACCGAGGTGGAAGTGCAGCAGTTGAATGCTGTCCAGACGGCCACGTTCGCGCAGGATTTCCACCAGTTGCAGAACCTGGTTGGCCGCCAGACCAAACTTAGATTTTTCACCGCCGGAGGACTGCCATTTACCGGAGCCCTGAGAAGCCAGACGCGCACGCACGCCAAGGCGCGGTACCACGTTCAGACGTTCCGCCTCTTCCAGCACGATAGCGATTTCAGACATCTTCTCGATGACCAGATAGACCTTGTGGCCCATCTTCTCGCCCACCAGCGCCAGACGAATGTATTCACGGTCTTTATAGCCGTTACAGACGATCACGCTACGAGTCATGCCCGCATGCGCCAGCACCGCCATCAGCTCAGCTTTAGAACCGGCTTCCAGACCCAGCGGCTCGCCGGAGTGGATCAGCGACTCAATAACGCGACGATGCTGGTTAACCTTGATCGGGTAAACCAGGAAGTAGTCGCCGTTGTAACCGTAGGATTCACGCGCGCGTTTGAACGCCGCGTTAATCGAGCGCAGACGATGCTGCAGAATCTGCGGGAAGCAGAACAGCGCAGGCAGGCGCTGACCCTGTGCTTCACGGGCTTTAACCAGCTCGGCGAGATCGACACGCGCTTGCGGAACGTCAGGATCCGGGCAGACGCTGATGTGGCCCAGTTCGTTGACGTCGTAGTAGTTATTGCCCCACCAGGCAATGTTGTATGTGCGTAGCATTTTGCTGGCTTCCTGGGAGCTCATCGCAACCTCCTGCATGGAACGTAGTACACCGCGTTCGCCTGCTGACGAAGGCGAATCCAATGAAATGTCGTCAGACATAGCGAACCTCAATTATTTATAACAAGTGTAAAACAGTTAACTACTATCGCAGCGTGACGTTGCGATAACAACCCATAAACAGCCCGATGAGGCAGCAGAACATGCTGACGCAGCGACTGTGCGACCGGTTTCTTTTTCATATCATTGTAAAACACGCACCTGAACCGGGTATGACGGTTCAGCGAAACCACGAGAAAACCCTTGCCGTAACAAGAGCGCCCTTGTTCAGTGTTCCGTTACCTACCGGCTCGGGAGTCCTGAGAAGCGCCGAAATGGGTATAACATCGGCTGGTATGCAAAGCAGAATGGCGGGTTGCGGGGAACATATTCGCGCCAGAACGGCACGGTAGAATCAGCAGAATACAACGGTTCATTATCTCGTATCACCTCCACGGCCGCCCCGAAAGACGTACCTCAAGCCAAAGCAAAAGTCTTAGCCCGGCTGGAAGTGGCAACACGAAAAATGACGTGTGCTTTTTTGTATGAGCCGCGCGCGGCGTTTTATACCGATAACCCACCTAAAAAGCAAAGCAAAAATGTGGGCATTGCCGGTGGTGTCAGGAAAAATTGCCAACTCATTGAGGAGCAGAATGGGAGCTTCATCAAAAAATACTGGCAAAGAGGTGAAGAAGTGACCTAGAATAGCCATCCAGATGTTAATCCATCTATACCGATTAACACTCAGACTGCCAGTGACAGTAACCTATAAGTCCGTGGTAGAATCTTCCATCGTGACTATTCAATGCAACAGTTTGAGCTAACCAAATTCTTATTGGGTGAAATTTAATATGGCAAAACACCTTTTCACGTCCGAGTCTGTATCTGAAGGGCATCCTGACAAAATCGCAGACCAAATTTCCGACGCCGTGCTGGACGCTATCCTTGAGCAGGATCCGAAAGCCCGCGTAGCGTGTGAAACTTACGTCAAAACCGGTATGGTGCTGGTCGGCGGTGAAATCACCACCAGCGCATGGGTTGATATCGAAGAGATCACCCGTAACACCGTTCGCGAAATTGGCTATGTGCATTCTGATATGGGCTTTGATGCCAATTCTTGTGCCGTACTGAGCGCGATTGGTAAACAATCCCCGGACATCAACCAGGGCGTTGACCGTGCCGATCCGCTGGAACAGGGCGCGGGCGACCAGGGCCTGATGTTTGGCTATGCCACCAACGAAACCGACGTGCTGATGCCAGCGCCAATCACCTACGCCCACCGTCTGGTGCAGCGTCAGGCTGAAGTACGTAAAAACGGCACCCTGCCGTGGCTACGTCCGGACGCGAAAAGCCAGGTCACCTTCCAGTACGACGATGGCAAAATTGTCGGTATTGATGCCGTCGTTCTGTCTACTCAGCATTCAGAAAGCATCGATCAAAAATCGCTGCAGGAAGCGGTGATGGAAGAGATCATCAAGCCGGTTCTGCCGACCGAATGGCTGAACGCGTCGACCAAATTCTTTATCAACCCAACCGGCCGCTTTGTTATCGGCGGCCCAATGGGCGACTGTGGCCTGACCGGTCGTAAGATCATCGTGGATACCTACGGCGGCATGGCTCGTCATGGCGGCGGCGCGTTCTCCGGTAAAGATCCATCAAAAGTTGACCGTTCTGCGGCGTATGCTGCGCGTTATGTAGCGAAAAACATCGTTGCCGCTGGCCTGGCTGACCGTTGCGAAATTCAGGTTTCCTACGCTATCGGCGTGGCTGAACCGACCTCCATCATGGTGGAAACTTTCGGGACTGAGAAAGTACCGGCTGAGCAGCTGATTGGTCTGGTTCGCGAGTTCTTCGATCTGCGTCCTTACGGCCTGATCCAGATGCTGGATCTGCTGCACCCGATCTACAAAGAGACAGCAGCTTACGGTCACTTCGGTCGCGAAACTTTCCCATGGGAAAAAACCGACAAAGCAGCTCAGCTGCGCGAAGCGGCTGGCCTGAAATAAGCGCCCCTCCCTTCGATAAAAGCCAGCCTCGCGCTGGCTTTTTTATGCCTGCTATTCAGCCTCTCTACGTATCAATTTACATTTCAAAACACTTTCATGAAAGCGATTACACATTGGTGTGTTCCATTCAACAAGCCTTTCATAGCGTGATTGAAACAGCATTTCACCTTACTGCGTTATGTTTCAGTAAAATCTCATTATCGTTTTTTTACCACCGACTAAAATAAACACATATATAT